>CAZZZQ010000282.1:0-5273 GCA_964658405.1 uncultured Sphingomonas sp. | reverse complement strand
CCGCGAGGGCGGACGTACCGTCGGAGCTGGAACCATCTCCGAGATCATCAAGTAATTGGCACGAAAGCCGGGGCGGAGCAATCCTCCCCGGCGGTTTTACACTCGTTAGGGAATGTGGTTTCGCGGTCAGAGGTGATTCTCCGCGAAATCGGTTAGGATAGAGAGATGCGCGAAATTATTACACTGCAGTGCCCGGAGTGCAAGAACAGGAACTACTCAACGACGAAGAACAAGAAGACGACCACTGGCCGCCTGGAGTTCTCGAAGTTCTGCAATACCTGCCGCAAGCACACGGATCACAAAGAGACGAAGTAACAGGGCAAGGGCTCACGGCATGGGATCGTCCACCGCTGAGCCCTCTCCTGAAATCCGGGGGAGTAAGCTCAACGGTTAAACTGTCGGTCTCCAAAACCGAACTTCTCGGTTCGAATCCGAGCTCCCCCGCCAGTTTTGCCTGGATCCTCCATCAGGCGCCCTGGCAGTAGAATTCTAAGTGGCAGGAAAGTTTAGGGCGGCATTATGGCCAAGTCAATCGCAGTTGTAGACGAGCAGAATACCGGAATGCAGCGCTTCAAGGAGCAGCCGATCAAGCTGATCGCCTTCCTGAAGGATGTTCGCAGCGAGATGCGCAAGGTCGTCTGGCCGTCGCGGACCGAGGTTCAGTCCACGACCATCATCGTCCTGATCACCGTGTTCATCTTTGCCGCGTACTTCTGGCTCGTGGATAACGTGATCGGCCGCGGTATCGAGATGCTGCTCCACAAGCTAACCGCACACTAGACTCTAACCTGCTGGAACTGAAGTAGATGAAGCACGAAGAAGGCATAACGATGGCGGCAGAAGAGCAGAATCCGGAAGTGCTGAATCCCGAGGGCGAACAGCCCGCGGAGACGCTTGCCCCACCGGTCAATGAGAATTTCAAGTGGTACATCATCCACGCCTACTCCGGCTTCGAGCGCAAGGTTCGCGAGTCGCTCGAAAGCCGCATCTCGGCGTTCGGCCTGCAGAACCGCATCGGCCGGATCATGATCCCCACGGAGCCTGTTACCGAGCTCCGGAACGGCAAGAAGTACGTCATCGAGCGCGTCTTCCTCCCCGGCTATGTGCTGGTAGAGATGGAGCTGGACAACGATCTCTGGCACGTCATCAAGAACACACCGCGCGTCACGGGCTTCCTTGGAACCGGCGACAATCCGGTCGCACTCTCCGAGCAGGAGGTCAGTTCCATCCTCTTCCGCTCCGACGTGTCGAAGGACAAGCCGACGATGAAGGTCAAGTTTGTCAAGGGCGAACAGGTCCGCATCAACGAAGGCGCATTCGCGAACTTCAACGGTGCAGTCGACGACGTCAACGAAGACAAGCAGACCCTGAAGGTCATGGTCAGTATCTTCGGCCGGCCCACGCCGGTTGAGCTTACCTTCTCAGAGGTCGAGAAGATCGAAGAGGAGTAGTTCTCCCTTCGCCAGAAAGTTTAGAAACATCATTCAGCCGCAGGCTTGATCTGCAGCTAGAAGCATAAAGAGGATTCACCGCAATGGCACCGAAGAAAATCACTGGATACGTCAAGCTTCAGATCATGGCCGGCAAGGCCACACCTGCACCCCCGGTCGGCCCCGCGCTCGGCCAGGCTCAGGTCAACATCATGGAGTTCTGCAAGCAGTTCAACGAGCGCACCAAGGCGCCTGACATGGCCGGACTCACCATCCCCGTCGTCATCACCGTATACGCCGACCGCACCTTCTCCTTCGTAACCAAGACGCCTCCCGCGGCCGTCCTCCTGCTCAAGGCAGCCGGAATCCCCAAGGGTTCAGGCACGCCGAACAAGGAGAAGCTGGGTAAGGTCACCGAGAAGCAGATCACCGAGATCGCCACGCAGAAGATGCCCGACCTCAACTCGACCACCGTCGAGGCTGCAGCGAAGAGCATCCGTGGTACCGCTCGCTCCATGGGCATCGAAGTCGTCGCCTAATTACAGCCTGTCCTTCAAAGCGGAACGCCCTCGGCGTTCCGCTTTTTGGCGTCTCCCAGGTCCTTACCCTTCTACCCCGACAGCAATGTCTTCCAAGGTGACCAAGCTCTCCTTCTCCTGTCTCCGCTTTAGAGCGAGCAGCAGCAGGAGTGCCGCAACCACCAGCATCCCCAGCGCCAACATGCTCAGTCGATAGCTTCCGGTCAGATCCTTCGCCAGCCCCAAGCTATAGGGCGCAATAAATCCTCCGAAGATCCCGATCATCGTCATCAGCGCCAGCCCTCCGGCAGCGGATGGCCCGCTGAGAAAGCTCGCCGGCAGCGCCCAGAACGGCCCTTGCAGCCCATAAAAATCGATGACAATCAGCGCCAGGCTCCCAATCAGCGCAGCAACCCCGTGCTCGATCGCGATCCCGACGCACCCCGCGCCCATCACCACGGTGCAGGCAGCGATGTAGCCGATCGATCCTCCCCGCCGGTCCGCAAGCCACCCGACGGTGAGCATGGCCGCCCCTCCCAGCAGCCCAAGACCGGCCACGGTGTATCCGATCTGAGCTGTATTAAACGACGTACCGTCCCGAATCATCAGCGGGGCGGTAAACGAGTAGGCATAGAGCACCATCAGTGCGCAAAGCTGGAAGAGGCCGAGCTGCCAGACGCGCGCGTCAAGCAGAACTCCGCGAATACTGTGGTCGGTGCGAGAGACTCCCGCGTGATCCTCCGCCATCCGGCTAACTAGCCATCCGCGCTCCTCATCCGAGAGCCACTTCGCCTCCGCAGGGCCGTCCGGCAGGATGAAGAACAGCAGAGCTCCAAGGAGAACCGCAGGCGTTCCCTCCACGAGGAAGAGCCACTGCCACCCCGCGACACCAAGCCAGCCGTTCAGCCCGAGCAGAAATCCCGCCAACGACCCCATGACGGTCCCGCTCAGCGGAAGCGCGACGTAGAAGTAGCTCACGGTTCGCGCCCGCGTCTCCCGCGGAAACCAGAGCGTGAGGTAGTACATCACCCCGGGGAAGAAGCCGGCCTCTGCCATTCCGAGCAGAAAGCGAGCTCCGTAGAAGCTTACAGGCGTTCGGATGAAGACCATCAGGATGGCAATGATTCCCCAGGTCAGCACGATCCGGGACAGCCACCTGCGAGCACCAAAGCGCAGCAACATCAGGTTCGACGAGATCTCGCACGCCGCGTAGCTGAGAAAAAATATCCCTGCGCCGAGCCCATAGACAGAGGCGCTGAAGTGCAGGTCCTGGTTCATCTGCAGCGAGGCAAAGCTCACGTTGACGCGGTCGATATAGGCCACGCCGTAGCAGATCGCAAGCAGCGGAATCAGCCGCCAGCGCGCCTTTCGGAGCGCAGCTTCGCCGATGGCCTGATCCTGCACGGAACGTCTGCGTCATCCGCCATCTGGAAGGCTCCTGTGCCTGGGAAGCGAGCAAAAGTCAGTTGTGGAGGTATCTGAGCCGAGAGTAGCACAGCATCCCACTCGGATCGCTTACGCAAACAGGCTCTGCTGACCTCCCGCTGCGCCTGCCCTTCCAGGAGCCTTGCGAGCACTCCTGCCCACATCGCGCGTCAGCAGCGCATCGCTCGAGCGCTCGGCGAGTCCATGCTTCCTGCAGGCCTTCGTCACCATCGCCGCCAGCTGCTGGCGATAGGGCTGCGCCGCAAAGTCCGCCGTGCGGAAGCGCTCGGCATATTCATCGACCAGGGCAGGGAAGTGTTCCGCCACAAAGCTAAGGTAGGTCGGCCGCGAGCAGGCCTTCAAAAACAGTGGCTGCGCCGCGAAGAAGCTGGCCCCCGCCGCGGCCGCATGCCCAGCCATTCCGTCGAGGGCCTCGGCCGTATCTGTAATTCCCGGTAGAAGCGGCGAGCAGAGAACGCCGGTCGTAATCCCCGCCTCGCGCAGCCTCCGGACGGCCGCAAATCTCAGGTCTGGCCTCGGCGCTCGCGGTTCAAGGATCCTGGCGAGCGCGGCATCCGCCGTCGTAATCGTCAGGTGGACGACGAGCGTGTTACGGCGACCAATCTCGGCGAGGAGGTCGATGTCACGCTCAATCAGCCTCGACTTGGTGACAATTCCGAGCCGGAAGCCGCTCTTTCGTGCAAAGACCTCAAGGATGCTGCGCGTCACACCGGCCCTGCGCTCGATCGGCTGATAGGGATCAGTCGCCGTCCCCAGCGCGATCTCATCTGCAGGATCGATCTTCCGCAGCTCCTGCTCGAGCAGCCACGCGGCATTCTCCTTGATGAAGATCAGCCGCTCGAACGCCTCGGGATCCCGCAGGTCTACCACGTCCTCCGCGCCGCCAGAGGCGTCCTTCGGAGCAAGGAACTCATGGGTATAGCGCGCATAACAATAGCGACAGCCGAACTCACACCCCCGATACGGATTGATGCTATACGCGAGAGAAAGCTGGCGTTTCGAGACCGACCGGTTGAGGATGCTCCGAACCTCCATCGTCTTGAACTCAACCAGGTGCCCCTCATCGGCGTGCTCCGCCTCGGCAGCCAAACGAGCCAGGCCGGCAGGCCGAGAATCAAGGATCGGAAAGAGTGTCGCGCTCATAGTTCGCCTTTTATTCGCTATCGAGAGCGTAGGCGCGCCCGTGGCAAACGTCAAGAGCAATCGTTGGGGCCTAAAGTCCATTACAGATCGATTGACGCCAACCCGAAACTACTGCATACTTCTAAGAGTGCCTCAACACCCGTTGAGGCCAGTCAAGCACCACGCCCGAACGAATTTCACGTTTGAGGGGTGGGAGACGAGGAAAAATGGCACAAAAAGTATCCAAGAATTTGACGAAGGCCCGCGCGCTTGTTGAGCCGCGTTCCTACGCACTGGCAGACGCAGTTCCCCTCCTTCAGAAAGCCAAGTACGCGAAGTTCGACGAGACCGTCGATCTCACCCTCCGCCTCGGTGTCGACCCCAAGCATGCAGACCAGATGGTTCGCGGCACGGTCGTCCTTCCGCACGGTCTCGGCAAGTCGAAGATCGTCGCTGTGATCGCTTCGGGCGACAAGATCAAGGATGCAGAGGCTGCAGGCGCTGAGTTCTTCGGTGGCGAAGAGCTCGTTGAGAAGATTCAGAAAGAAGGCTGGACGGCCTTCGACGCACTGATCGCTACCCCCGACATGATGAAGTCGGTCGGTCGTCTCGGTAAGGTTCTCGGACCCCGCGGCCTGATGCCGAACCCGAAGACCGGCACCGTGACCACGGATGTCGTCTCGGCAATTCGCGAGATCAAGGCTGGTAAGGTTGAGTTCCGCACGGACAAGACTGCACTCGTACATGTCCCGGTTGG
>CAZZZQ010000281.1:3957-5276 GCA_964658405.1 uncultured Sphingomonas sp. | reverse complement strand
GGGACCGATCGTCGAACGCGACTTTGCCGCCCGAGCGGGCGTGGGATGGATCAGCAAGAATACCTGCGTGCTCAATCAGCAGCTTGGCTCAAGGCTTCTCCTCGGCGTCATCGTCACCTCACTTCCCATGCCCAGGGAGATGCCGATGGCCATTGCTGCCGACCGCTGCGGAAGTTGCACGCGCTGTATCGACGCCTGTCCGACGGACGCCCTGGTCGCTCCGCGGCAGATGGATGCGTCACGCTGCATCGCCTACCTGACCATCGAACTCAAGGGGAGCATTCCCGAAGATCTCAGGGACGATATGGGACGGCAGGTCTTCGGCTGCGATATCTGCCAGGATGTCTGCCCCTGGAACCGCAAGGCTCCGATTGCCGCAAAGCAGGGAACCGGGCCGCGTCCCGAGTTGATCAACCCGGAGCTTGCCTGGCTGGCGGAGATGGATGCGCCCTCGTTCAGCCGGAATTTCAAGGGGTCTCCACTCGAGCGCACCAAGCGCAAGCGCGTGCAGCGCAACGTGGCTATTGCGATGGGAAACAGCCTTGAACCGCAGTTTCTTCCGCAACTGGAACGTTGGCAGGCAGGAGAGGATTCGGTCCTGTCGGAGTCGGCACGGTGGGCGATCGCCAAGATTCTGGACAGGGATGCCGCTCGTTCATCAGAGTTGGACGGCTCTGCTAGCATCGGGTAGACACGCCGCCATGAACTCCATCGCTCCCCAGCACGGACCAGACACCGTCGAGCCAGCAGGACCTGCGGTCCCCGTCGAAGAGCTGCGTCCGGTCGTCAAAGGGACCGGTCTCTGGGCCCAGATGGGCGCTCTGCTGCGTTACATGATGACGACCGAGGTTCACACCTACGCCTTCAGCGTGGCGGCCAACGTCATTCTCTCGCTCTTTCCTTTCATCGTCCTTCTGCTCACCATCTGTCGGCAGGTCTTTCACTCCCGCTCGATGGAGTCCGTGGTCGGCGACATGATGAAGGGCTTTCTCCCGGTCGGGCAGGACTTCGTGATGCGTAACATGCAGATGCTGGCGCACCCGCGGCAGGGAACGCAGGTCTTCTCGCTCGTCATGCTCCTGATCACGTCTACGGGTGTCTTTCTTCCCCTGGAGGTTGCGCTTAATAGTGTCTGGGGGGTGAAGGAGAATCGTTCCTACCTTCGCAACCAGCTGGTTTCGATTGGACTGGCCTTTGCGGTGGGCGCCCTTGCGATGACCTCGGTTGCGATCACGGCTGGCCACGGTTCCTTCGTCAATTGGATCTTCTTCGGTCATACGGACAACATCGTCTACAGGATCCTTGCCCAGGGAGGGGTC
>CAZZZQ010000281.1:0-3947 GCA_964658405.1 uncultured Sphingomonas sp. | reverse complement strand
CCGTCGCCCAGTGGCAACGGGTTCGCCCTGATGCAAGATTGCGGCCGGCGTCGCCAGCATTCTCCTGTTCTTCCTTATCTACTGGATCCTTACGAACCGAAGCGTTCCGGCTCGCTCGGTGCTCCCGACGGCGATCCTGGTCGGCATCCTCTGGGAGGGCGCGAAGCATCTTTACATCCTTGCGCTGCCGTGGCTCGACTTCCAATCCGTCTATGGCCCCTTCTATATCTCTGTGGGCCTGATGATGTGGGCCTTCCTCTCCGGTCTGCTCCTGCTGGCAGGGGCTCACTTTTCGGCGACCCGCTACGCCCTGCGCATGGCCCAGCAGGCAGAGCAGGAGGGCTGACCCGGATGTCGACCTCCATCACCCCGCCATCGAAACTTCTCCCGGTAGAAAGCCTCTCCGAACGCGCCGGCTGGCGTTCCCGGCGACCGCCGACGGGCCTTGCCGGCGCAGCGTTCTGGCTGATGGTCTCGTTCATCGTCTGCTGGGTTCTACGACTGATTCCCGGTGAGGCGGGCTCGTTCTTTGGGATCCTGCTGGTTCTCGTTGGCATCTCGCTCTTCGCGGTTGCGATTCCCCTCCTGCTCCGGGTCATTCGCAACCGGATGCTCTGGAGCCTGCGCAATAAGCTGATTCTCACCTATCTTCTGATCGGCCTTGCTCCTGTCGTGCTCTTCGTTACGCTCGCGACCATCTCGGCGTACATCGCTGCCGGCCAGTTTGCGATTCATCTTGCGGAGACGCGCCTGCAGGGGGAGCTTGAGCAGCTGAGCGCCGAGAACTCCGGGCGTGCCCTCCGCATCGCACGAATCATCTCCGCCCAGTCAGAGTCGCAGCGGCAGACGCTGGTCGAGGATATCTCAGCCGCGGAACATGCCACCGCCGCCGCCTCCATTCATCCAGGCCTCCATCACAGCTCGGAGGTCTTCCTGAATGCGGCCCCGATCGAGCTTCCGTCCAACGTCCACTTCGGTGCACCGCTCGGGCTTCCAGCGTGGGCGGTTGATCTTAACGGCCACAGCTTCCATCGGGTCGTCCTTGATAGCGGCGAGCTTTATCTTGTCGCGATCCAGCAGGAGCGCCTTGACGATGGCCGGCTGTTTACCCTGATCAGCAGCATTCCGGTCAACAGCCCGTTCATGCAGGTTGTGGCGGAGGGGCTGGGCCGGGCTGAGATCTTTACGCGGAGGTCCAGCGGAACGACCGAGCCCGCGGGGTCGACCCATTACGCCTCGGCTGCAGGCGGGACGGAGCCGCCGCCGATCAATCTTGCTGACATCCGGGTTCGTTTCCTGTCGACCACGACGGTCGCGGACTGGGAGACGGGTCGGCCGGACAGCGTGCCGATTGAGGTCGACTCCCGCCCCAGCCTGCTGTACCTGCAGCTGTTTGGCGCGTCGCTCAGCGGGATTGTCACCTCTGCGATCCGCATCGGTCTGATTGTCCTGTGCATCCTCTTTACGTTGATCGAGATTCTCGCGCTCGTCATGGCGATCCGCCTTAGCAGCACGGTGACCGCCTCCGTCGCTGACCTCTACGAGGCGACCCTCAGCATCGATCGTGGCGACCTTCACCACCGCATTGCGGTCTCACGGACGGACCAGCTTGCGGAGTTGAGCCGCTCCTTCAACCGCATGACGGTTTCGCTTCAGCGCCTGCTCGGCGAGCAGCAGGAGAAGGAACGGCTTCAGAACGAGCTTTCCATCGCGCAGGAGGTCCAGGCGAACCTCTTTCCGACCGCTGTTCGCGACCTGCCAACGCTTGAGCTGCATGGTGTCTGCCGGCCGGCTCGCTCTGTCAGTGGGGACTACTACGACTTTCTTGTCTTCTACAAGGACGACCTGGACGCGACCGCCAGGCGGGTCGAGACCGGCGTTGGGATCGCGCTTGGCGATATCAGCGGTAAGGGAATCTCAGCTGCATTGCTGATGGCGACTCTCCACTCCGCCGTGCGCGCCTACCGGTTCGCCAGCGAAGAGGTCGTCTACTCGGCCTCTTCGGTTGCAGGACTCACGGCGAGCCGCTACGGTCGATCTGGCGACGCGGGGGAGCTCTTTGAGTCGCCGGCCCGCATCATGTCCCTGCTCAACCGCCATCTCTATCGGAGCACCCAGCCTGAGAAGTACGCGACGCTCTTCCTTGCGCACTATGACGCCGCCTCCTCCTGGCTTACCTACTCTAATGCGGGCCAGCTGCCTCCGCTGCTCCTGGGGCTGGATGGAAGCGTTCGCCGCCTCGACAAGGGAGGCACGGTGGTTGGCCTGATGGACGGGATGCAATACGAGGAGGGCCGCTTCCGCATGCGCGTCGGCGATATTCTGATCGCCTACTCGGATGGCGTGACCGAGCCGGAGAACGACTTCGGCGACTTCGGCGAAGAGCGCCTGATCGAGGTCGTGACGCGTTACAGGGACCAGCCGCTTCACGTTATCTCGGCCCAGGTCATGCAGGCGCTCGACGCGTGGATCGGCGCCGAGGAGCAGCCCGACGACATTACCCTGGTGCTTGCCCGGCAGCGGTAATTCGCAAGGCTTACTTCTTGCCCTGCGTCGCCTTGATTGCAATCCCATTGGGGGAGCGTCCTGCCGGCAAGATGGTGAAGAGCGCGGCCCCCTGCTTGCCTTGCGTCCGGATCACGGAGACATCGCCTGATCGAGCGTCCGCAGCCAGCAGAAGATGCTCATCCGACGAGAAGGCCAGCATATCCGGAGCAGCGCCGGTATGGACGCTGGCCTCCAGCCGACCGTCATCGATGCTGTAGATACTGATCGAATCTGCACCAAAGTTAGAGACAAAGAGGGTTCCGTTATCGCTGCTGACCAGGCCATGTACAGGCCGTTTGCCGATCACGTACGTTCCGCCAACCTCGTTGGTCCCCGTCGCGATCTCAGAGATACTGTCCGAGCCATAGTTGGAGACGAAGATCTCGCCACCATCCGGCTTCAACGCGAGGTGGACGGGCGTCTTGCCGACATCCAGCAACGTAAGAAATCGATCCGAGGTCAGCGAAGGGTCGTGCTTCGCCGCCCACGAGTCCGGCAGCTCTGCGAGACCGACCGCCATCACCTGGTGGCTGTCTGAGCATGCAACGAAGGCCTTTGAGGAGTCAGGAAGGATGACCAGGTCGGTCGCGCCGGGGCAGCCTGCAAAGGTCGAGCGCAGCTTCGGGGGAGCATCACGGCCGGCGTCGTTTGAAGCTGAGGGCTCAAGATCGAAGATGGAGACGCTTCCACTCTTGCGATTACTGACGACGAGCGAGCGGCCGTCTGGCGCAACACGCGCAAGTCCCGGCTGCTCCCCGGTTCCGACGACTGCGCGAACCCGGCGCTCCTTCAGATCGATCACGCTGACTGTGTTGGAACCAGCATTGGCGACGTAGCCCCGCCGACCATTGCCGTCGACGCTGATGAAGTAAGGCATGGCGCCTACGGGGATGCTGGCAACGACATCATTCCGATTCGTATCGATCACCGAGACAGAGCCGGACTGGGTGTTGACGACATAGACCTCGTCGCGGTTCGGGCTGGCTGTGATTCCTGTCGGATCGTTTCCGACGCGCAGTGTACGATCCTGGCGCAGATAGACGAGGTCGAGAACGCTGACCGTATTGCTTGAGCCATTGCTGACATAGGCAAATTCGCGGTAGCCCGCGGGAGTATCCGGAAAGCCCGAACGGTGGCATCCGGCGGCTGCCAACACGGCGGCAAGCGAGGAGAACGCAACCAGACGCCGCGTCAAATAAACAGTTTGGAGGGGATACATCACCTCTGCGAGTCTAGCGGCGGGAGCGAGCGCCCGCAAGCAGAGCGAAAAATCAGCCCTGAAAGAATCTTTTGCATCGAGCGAAACCTTTTACCAGGGGCCGGGTTCCAGTGAAAGAAGCGTAACGTCTCTAGGGTGACGAACACTTCGTAAGTAGCCCTCCTCGGACAGCGAAACCGGG
>CAZZZQ010000280.1:0-5294 GCA_964658405.1 uncultured Sphingomonas sp. | reverse complement strand
AAACGGGCATAGCAATAAGCCGATCAATGTGGGAGCCTGTACCGCCTGCACGGCGTACTTCGACCTCGGGGCCCCGCTCTTTCTTCTCACCGATGCGATGCGGCGCGACGTAGTCTCCGGCGTCAGCGCACTCTCCGGTGGGGAGCATCTTGCGTTCGACGGCAGGCACGCACTCGAGGCTGACTTCACAACGCTGACGAACCACCTCAATAATCGCTACACCCTGAGCTTTCGACCGTCATCGGAGCAGCCGGGACTTCATCAGCTGCACGTCGGCGTGCAGAACCGTCCCGGCATCATCGTCGAAGCGCGAGAACAATATTGGTCGGGATCATCATTGCCGTAAGAGAAAAAGGCCACGCACACTGCGTGACCTTATCTTACTTCATATTCGATACTTACTTCGCGGAAGCTTCGATCTCGGCCCACTCTGCAGCGGGGAGCTTTACGTCGGCTGAACCAACGTTCTCCTCAAGATGCGCAAGCGACGATGTTCCGGGAATCGGCAGAATCACTGGCGACCGCTGTAGCAGCCATGCAAGCGAAAGCTGGCTCACGGTAGCGTTATGCTTCTTCGCTGCCTCATCCAGCTTGCCGCCCGGCTGTGCCAGCTTACCGGCAGCCACGGGGTACCACGGGATGAAGGCGATCTCATGCTTGGTGCAGTAGTCGAGCACATCCTCGTGCTGACGATCGCCGAGGTTGTACTGATTCTGCACGCTGACGATCTTGATGACCTTACTGGCCTGTTCAATCTCGTGCGGCTTGACCTCAGAAAGACCGACATGGCGAATCTTGCCCTCCTGCTGGAGCTTGGCGATTTCACCGAGTGACTCCTCGACCGGGACCTTCGGGTCGATACGGTGCAGTTGCCAGAGGTCGATCCGATCGATCTTCAGATAACGCAGGCTGAGTTCCACCTGCTGCCGGAGATACTCGGGACGGCCGACGGGGAGCCACTTGCCCGGTCCCTGCCGGGTTAGACCGCCTTTGGTCGCGATCACGGTTCCCTCGGAGTAGGGTGCAAGTGCATCGCCGATCAGGCGTTCGCTGACTGCCGGGCCGTATGCATCCGAAGTATCGATAAAGTTCACACCAAGTTCGACGGCGCGCTTCAGAACGTTCTTCGCACCTTCAATATCCTTTGGCTCGCCCCAGACACCATCGCCGGTGATGCGCATTGCACCGTAACCCAGCCGATTGACTGCCAGGTCGCCACCAAGCTTAAACGTTCCGCTTGCCTTCGCATTGACTGTTGCCGTATTCGTAGTTGCCATACGCTATTCGATGCTGTCCGGAGTGCGATGGTCGCAGCATGGCGTCAGCCTACACTCGGACAGTGGCGGATTCACGACGAGTTCCAGTCTCGTCGAGCAGCATTGTCTCGCCTTCGCCGAGCACACGAATTTTGCGCGTGATTCCGAGCCGCGCCACCTCTGCCTGCAGTCGCTGCACTGGCTCTTCCATCGGCTCGCGCCCGAGCCGGAAGGTTCCGAAGTGCATCGGAATCATCCATGCCGCACCGCTCTCAACGAAGCCCCGCACCGCCTCTTCAGGGCTGGTGTGGACGGCGCGATAGGTGTCCGGGAAGTAAGCTCCGATGGGAAGAAGTGCAATATCAGGCTTCAGCCGGCGACCGATCTCTGCGAATCCTGCAAAGTACGCCGTGTCGCCGGAGTGGTAGACGCTCTGCACGCCCCCGGCAATAAAGTAGCCGCCATAGCCCCGATGGACGTCGCGGAACATGCGCGCGCCCCAGTGCTGGCAGGGGGTCATCGTAACCTCGAGCCCCTGTACGGAGATCGTGTCCCACCAGGACATTCCGTGCACCGTTTCGAAGCCCATGCGGTGGACGAGATCCTCCACGCCGTGAGGAACCACCACCTCGGGCGCTGAACCTGGCCCGTAGCCGCGCAGCCGACGCGTGGCCCGGACAACATCTCGGAGCGACGCCTTATCGAGATGGTCCATGTGGGCGTGGGTCAGTAGAACGAGATCGATGGGGGGCAGGTCGGCGACGACGACGCCCGCGCGGCGCTGGCGCCTGAGAACGACCAACCGGGTCGAAAAGACCGGGTCGACGAGGATGTTCTTATTGGCGATCTGCAGCAGAAAAGAGGAGTGGCCGATGAAGGTGATCCCGAGCTCACCCGCTCGCACACGCTCGACCGACTGCGGTTCGCCCGCCATCGGGACCGCGTGGCTCTCCTGGACGAGCTTGACCAGTTGCTCCAGCTTCCGGACGGCAAAAGGCCTGTGCTTCCAAAGCCCTCGTCGGATTGCGGTCGTCTCGCGCATTGATATCCCCGGAAGAATAGATGCCCTTCCTTGCTCTCACGCTTCCAAGTTGCGTTCGAGCGTCCAAAGTAGTCCGGGGCCAGCCACCAGAATGGCAGTCGCACGCATCTATCAGTGCACGGGAAAAGAGATATGGGCGTTCAAAGTGAAATTCAGGAGTTTGCCGCCCAGCGGCATCAGCAGCGGATATGGAATCACGTCTCGCTAAAACCGCTGCACTCGCTCTGGGATCTCCGAGGCATGCCAGTTGCCCTGCTGGCGAAGCGTACAGCCAACTCTTTCATGGATGACAATCTGCTTGGGCGTGCCGCCGAACTGGGATACTACTTCCTTTTTGCCCTCTTTCCGACGCTCGTCAGTGCAAGCTCTATCCTCGGCCTGGCCGCCAAATCTGCCGCCGATATCTACGTCGATCTGCTCCACTATTTCGCCCTGATCATTCCGCCGTCCGCCTACAACATCGTCCTCGAGACCTTCAACCAGACCACCGCCTCCTCATCCGGCGGAAAGCTTACCTTTGGTCTTGCGGCTGCGATCTGGGCTGCGTCGGTAGGCTTTACAGCGATCCAGGACTCTTTGAACACGGTCTACAAGGTTAAGGAGACGAGGCCGTATTGGAAGGTTCGCGGTTCGGCGATCCTGATCACAGTCGTGCTCTCCTTTCTGGTCACGCTGATGCTGGCATCGCTGCTGTGCGGTGACCTGCTCGCCGTCCTGGTGCATCACCGGATCCTTTACGGACCCGTTGCGATGCCACTGGTGGTGCTGGCAAGAATCATTGGCTGGAGCTTCGCCACCTTCCTTCTGGGACTGCTGTTTTCGGTCACCTACTACTGGGGGCCGGACGTGAAGAACCGGAAGTGGCGATGGTTTACGCCAGGAGCAGCTCTTGGCATCGTCTGCTGGCTGATCGCATCCTTTGCGCTGCGGGTCTATCTACACTTCTTCAACAACTATTCGGTGACCTACGGATCACTTGGGGCGGTCATCATCCTGCTGACCTGGTTCTACATCACCGGCCTCATGCTCCTGCTGGGTGCGGAGATGAACAGCGAGATCGAGGCGTACGCGGCGGAGCAGTCGCTGCTGAAGAATCCGTCGCAGCACATTGATCCGGTTGCCCTCAACGATGTCGCGTCCTTTGGCAACTCCGTCCCGCTGCAGACCACGCCTCAGCGATAGAGGGTCGCAAGCCAGCGTGCTCGGGGACGCCTGTTCTACAATCCCCTCACAGCATGAACCTCTACGCCATTGTCCTCGCCGTCATCGTCGCTACACTCCTGATTGTCTCGCTCACACGCCTCGGCAAGGTCAAGACCAAGGCTGATTATCTGGTTGCCGGGCGTTCGCTTCCGGCGTTTGTGCTCGTGTTTACGCTGCTTTCCAGCTGGATTGGGTCAGGATCACTGCTGGGCGGCGCGGAGAACGCCTACCGCCATGGCTTCGCCGCGCTCTGGCAGGGTGGCGGCGGATGGGCCGGGCTGCTGATGATCTACTTCATCGCTCCGCGGGCGCGGAAATTTGCGCAGTTCACCATCCCTGATCTGCTCGAAGCGCGCTACAACCAGACTGCGCGGCTACTTGGCGTCATCGCCATTCTGTTCACCTACACGGCGGTCACGAGCTACCAGTTCGTCGGCGGTGGTGACATCCTCCACCTCATCTTCCCGACGGTGATCTCGCCCGTCCTCGGCCAGTTCATCCTGGCGGGATTCGTCATCGTCTTTACGGCGATCGCCGGCATGGCCTCCGTCGCCTATATGGACGTAGCGATCGGCCTGCTCGCAACAGTCACGATGCTCGCTGCGCTGCCGGTCCTGATCTACCGCGCCGGAGGATGGGCCGCCGTTCATGCCAGCCTGCCCGCGACCCACTTCCAGCCGCTCGGTGATCTGTCACTCATCCAGGCGCTTGAGATCTTTCTACCGACCTGCCTGCTCCTGCTGGGCAACCAGTCCATGTATCAGAAGTTCTTCTCGGCCCGGTCCGAAAAGGACGCAACGAGAGCGGTCGTCGGCTGGATCATCGGCACAGTGATCCTCGAGACAGTCATCGTCGCGCTTGCCGTCGTCGGCTCGAGCCTCTTCCCCACGGGCGAGGTGAGCGAACGGCCTCGCGAGATTCTCGCCTACCTTGGTCTGCACGGATTTGGCGGATCTGCACTGATGCAGTTCCTCGGTGCACTGCTTGTCGGAGCCATCTTTGCAAAGATTATCTCGACGGCAAACAACTGGCTGTTCTCCCCTGCGACCAACCTGGTCAATGACATCTACCTCCGCTACATGGAGCCGAATGCCTCGAACAAGAAGACTCTGATCGTCAGCCGCCTGATGGTGGTGCTGCTCGGAATCTGGGCGATCTACCAGTCGCAGCACATCCAATCCGTGCTCAAGAAGTCCCTCTACGCCTACACGATCTACGCCGCGGCGCTGACGCCTGTCATTCTTGCAGCCTTCTACTGGAAGCGCGCTACCGCACATGCGGCCGTAGCTTCGATCGCCGCTGGCACTGTGGTGACCATCTTCTGGGATACGGCATTCATCCATACACACCTTCCGGCACAGCTTGCGGAGCGCGACGCGATCTTCCCCGCGCTGATCACCTCGCTGCTCTGTCTCGTCCTGGTCAGCCTGATCACTCCTGCGCCCAGCAAAGCCCAGCTGGAGCCGTTCTCTGAAAACGCTGTGTAAATTTGCGGGGTGTGGATGGAGCAATTGAAGGGATTTCCACCGCTCTCTTGCTATCCTCTTCAAAACCAATGCATCCAAAAGCAAGCACGTACACAGAATCAGGAGAGAACATCATGGCAACGGCCGCATTGCAAATGGAAACCCCGACTACCATCCTCATCATGGGCGCCTCCCCGGTCGCAGCCTTTGACTTCACCCTCGAGCTGAGCGACTACGCTCCACATGAGACCCTTGAGGCCGCCAAGACTCCCTTGCCGGACGATGAAGACGAGGATGAGGACGACGACGAAGTCGATGAGGATGACG
>CAZZZQ010000279.1:0-5295 GCA_964658405.1 uncultured Sphingomonas sp. | reverse complement strand
TTGAAGCGACGCTCACCTTCGTAGATCTCGGTTGCGGACTTACCAGCGATTGCAGTCTCGACCACTTCATTGACCTCGGCCGCATTGAGGCCATAGCGGGCAATCGCTTTACGATCGATCTGGATGGTCAGATACTGCTGCCCTCCGACGCGATCGACACGGGTATCCTGCGTTCCCTGCATTCCGTTTGCGACGCGTGCAATCTCGGCGGCTTTGGCCACAAGTACATCCAGATCATCGCCATAGAGCATCACGGCCACATCGGCGCGAACACCGGAGACCATCTCGTCTACGCGGTCACTGATGGGCTGCGACATAACGAGATTGATTCCTGGAATGGAGGAGAGCCGTTCGCGCATCTGGTCCGCGACCTTCTCCTGCGTCATGCCGCGCGGCCGCTCGTCGAAGGGCGTCAAGGAAGCGATCACGTCCGCCTCATTCGGGCCGGCGGGATCGGCCGGCGACTCGCCGCGTCCAAGACGGGAGACCACGTTTGTAACGCCGGGGATCTGCATCATGGTCTTCTGCATCGACATCTCCATCTTCATGGATTCATCGAGCGAGATATTTGGAACACGATCAGCGTTCGGCGAGAGTGTGCCCTCCTGCATCTCCGGAATAAACGCGGTCCCAAGAAATGGAAAGAGGCAGAGTGTGCTGATGAACAGCACAATCACGATGACCACGCTTACCTTGCGACGGCCAAGCACCCACTGCAGCATTCTGTTGTAGGGCCTGCGAATCCAGCGAACCAGGCGGGTATCTTCTTCAGATCCACCCTTCAGCAGGTAGGAGGAGAGTACCGGCGACAGCGTCAGCGAGAGAACCAGCGAGATGCCCAGGGCAATCGCAATCGTATACGCGAGCGGTGCGAACATCTTGCCTTCCATTCCCTGCAGGGTCATCAGGGGGAGGAAGACGAGGATGATGATGGCAACTCCGAAGAGCACGGGCGTTGCGACTTCGTTGACAGCGCTGTAGACGAGCTTCAGTTTCTCGGTCGCGTCCAGATCGCCGTGGGATTCGTGGCGCGCATGGCTCAATTTACTGAAGACATTTTCGACGACTACGACCGAGCCGTCGACCATCAGCCCGATCGCAATTGCCAGGCCGCCAAGGGACATCAGATTTGCCGAGAGGCCGATGGCGTTCATCACGATGAAGGTAAGCAGCGGTGTGACAATCAGGGTCGAGCCGACGATCAGGCTTGAACGAATGTCGCCGAGGAAGAGGACAAGCACGATGATGACGAAGACGATTCCCTCGCCCAGAACCTCCGTCACCGTGTGGATGGAGGCGTCGACCAGGGTAGACCGATCGTAATACGGAACGATCT
Organism: uncultured Sphingomonas sp.; assembly: GCA_964658405.1. Lineage (GTDB taxonomy): Bacteria > Acidobacteriota > Terriglobia > Terriglobales > Acidobacteriaceae > Edaphobacter. Next base: position 3,959 of record CAZZZQ010000279.1, on the reverse strand, counting down.
GCAGACCACCGGGGATCATGTGCTTCTCGTTGATCTCGGTGACACGCTCTTTCACGCGACTGACGATCTCCTTCGCGTTCCCACCGATCGTCATCAGCACGACACCGCCGACTGTCTCGGTGTAGCCGTTCTTGATCATCGCGCCGTTTCGCTGCTCGGTGCCGATGCGAACCTCTGCCACGTCCCGGATGTAGATGGGGGTACCGGCCTTCTCCTTCAACACAACGTTCCTGATGTCGTCCAGATCGCGTACCAGTCCGACCGTGCGGATCAGATACTGCTCAGCGTGCTGCTGCAGAATACCGCCGCCTGCGTTCGCATTGTTCGCTGCAAGCGCGCTTCTGACCTCTGCGATGGTGATGTTGTAGTAGTGCAACTTCTGCGGATCGACCACCGTCTCGTACTGCTTAACAAAACCGCCGGTCGAGTTGATCTCAGCCACACCCGAGATCGACCGGAGCAGGGGGCGAACGACCCAGTCCTGCAACGTCCTTCGTTCAATCAGCTCACTGCGGGTGAGTACATGTTTTGAGCCACTCTCGCCGGGCTGCTCCAAAGTGTACTGATAAACCTCGCCCAGCGCATTCGTGATGGGGCCGAGTACGGGCGTCACTCCTTCGGGCATACGGTCACGCAACTCTGACAGGCGTTCTGAGACCATCTGCCGCTCGAGATAGAGGCTGCTTCCATCGTCGAAGACAAGCGTAATCAGCGAAAGCCCGGGCTTGTTCAGCGAGCGCATATCGGTCATACCGGGCAGGCCCGTCATCGCGATCTCGATCGGGATGGTGACGAAACGCTCAACCTCTTCAGGTGACTTCCCCTCCGCCTCGGTTGCGATCTGCACCTGCACATTAGCCACGTCCGGAAAGGCATCGACGGAGAGATGCTGCGCAGCGTTGAGACCAAAGCCAAGCACCACTAGCGTCACAACCACCAGGATGAGGCGATGCTTCAGAGCAGCGCCGATAATGGACTGGAGCATGACTACTTGCCTCCCTTGATCGCATCCTGCATTCGCTGGTTGTTGAGGTGGAAGGCTCCATCAAGCACGATCTTTTCTGCCCCTGTGACTCCGCTCTTCACGACACGATAGTCTCCCGATTCGTCGCCCAGCTCTACCTCACGGAGGATGAAGTCGTTTGGCGCGATCTCGACGAAGACGTGATCCTTGTTGTCCTCGCGCACGACGGCGGTCTGCGGGATTGCGAGCTCACGATCGGTGTGGCCAGTGAAGATCATGGTCGCCAGTTGATCCGGCTTGAAGAGCCCCTGGGCATTCGCAAGCTGCATCCTGACCTCGACGGTGCGTGTGACCGGGTCGACGATTGGCGCGACATAGGTCAGATGGCCGCTGACCTTCTCGTTCGGCAGCGCCGGAATCCGCACCATGACCTCCATTCCGCGACGCAACGGGCTGGCATCCTCTTCAGGGACGTTGGCCGTAATCCACACGGTCGAGAGGTCAGCGACAATGAAGGCTTCGTCAGCTGGTTGTACCACCTGGCCGGCGGTCACCTTACGCTCCAGAACAGTGCCGCTGTTTGGCGTGACGATCGGGTAGTCAGCACTGATCCTGCGGCTGCTTTCAAGACCCTGAATCTGTCTCTCCGTCATGCCGAGGCCGCGAAGCTGTGTCCTGAAGGAGGCAACTTCGGTGGTCGCCTGCACCAGCTCCGCCTGGCGGCGCTCCAGCTCTGCACGACCGATCACATCCGCATCGACCAGTTGCTGCGCGCGACGGGTAGCAGCCGCAGCAAGCGTCTGATTGGAGTACGCCTTGATGAGCGAGACCTGCGTGTCCGACAGGCTTGTACTGTGCAGCGTGGCGAGCGTCGCACCGGCGCGAACGCTCTGGCCTTCGAAGACGAGGATCTTCAAAATTCGTCCGGAGACGGATGATCCGACGCGCGCGACGCGGGTGGCATCGGTCTGGACATGAGCCGAGATCTCGAGCGCACCGACGACGTCTTTCATGGACGGCGTGCCGAGGCGCAGGCTGCTCGCGAGCTCGGGTGTGACCTTCACCTCGGCGGGATTCCGCTGATCCGATACGGGAGTTGGTTCAACCTTCTTCTTGCACCCCTGCGAAACCATCAGCGCAGCGACCAGCAATGTGGTGGAGATAACGTGTCGAGACATCAGGGCCTTCCTTCGGGCGCAATCGCGCCAAGTTCTTCAAGATCGTTAAGCGCCGTCTGCCGCGCAAACTGAGCATCCACCAGGTCGCCGCGAACGGACTGTAGAACCCGTTGCGCGTCGAGAACTTCGACGATGCCGCGCTCGCCAAACCGGTAGGCCGCCTGGGCTCCTTCGAGGGCGCGCTCGGCGGCGTGCAGTTCACCCGACTCGAGCGAAACCGTCTGCTGGTCCGCCAGCTGGTACTCCTCATAGGCGCGCTCGGTGGCGGAGATCAGCTCAAGCCGTCGCTGATTCAGCTCTGCGCTTGACTGCGAGATCGCTGCCTTCGAGTCGTCGATCTGACCGCGGCGACGGTCCCAGAGCGGAATTGGAATCGTGACGCCAGTCCTCCAGAACCGAAGGTCGGGTTGGTTTTCGAATTCAGCAAAAAGGGTTGGCTGTGGGATGCGCAGCGCACGCTCGCGGGCGAGGGATGCCTCCGCCTGCTGCACGCTGGCCTGCGACTGGCTGAGCGCGGGATGGGTGCGCAGGACGATCTCCCGCAGGTCTTTGAGCGGCGGCAGGGTCACTCGCGGTTCGAGCGACCCGTTCGGATCGAGGTTGGCGTCGGCGGGTGCTGCGATGGCCAGGCGAAGAAGTGCGATTGAATTTGCCAGCTGGATCTGGGCGCGACGGACCGCGAAGCTTGCACGGGCGGTCTCTGCCTCGGCACGCGTCAGCTCGACACGGCCCTTCTCGCCGACCTTCACCTCAACCTCGACGCGCCGGCGGAGATCCTCAACGATCTTGAGATTTTCCTGAGAGTGTTCGACCTCCTCGCGACTACGCAGGACGCTGTAGAAGGACTGCTTCGCGTTGGCCACGATCGAGCGCGTCACTGCGACCTGGCCAAAGCGGCTGCTCGCGACCCCGTACGCTGCGACCTGCCGTCGCGCTGAGCGCTCCCGGGGAATTTCGATTGGCTGATACCCGGCATAGTGCTGCAACAGACCCGGGACACCCGGAGTCAGGATCGGGCGGGCGTACTGCTGCCCTGCGAAGACCTCGACGGTGGGGTTGAGGTAGGCGCCCGCCGTGCGCGTCGCGGCGGTGGCCCGGTCGGTCGCCGCCTGTGCTCCACGCAGCCGCGGGCTGTTTCGCTCAGCCATGGCCACCGCTTCCTGCAGGGTGATGGTCTCGAGTGGCTGGCTCTGAAGAGTGCTTGGGGCCGGGGGTAAAGCTGCCGGAATGGCCTGGCCGATGCTTACTGCGCACGGGAGCAGAAGAGCGGCGGATAGGAGTGGGCGCAGCTGGAGCCGGCCGAATGACAGTGTTGTAAGAGCAGCAAGGGGCTTCACAGAGGCAAAGGAGGCACGTTGCGGGCCAACTGAAAGTCCAGCAAAAACGGCTATTCACAAGAAAGGTGTGTCCCATATGGGACACACCGGAAGCCGCCGGCATACCCAAATACAGCAGAGAGGGCCGCGCTCGAGATGCGTTTGACAGAGCGACTTCGTGCATCGGGCACACCTGGAAGAAGTTGGCCGGATTGGCCGTAGGATTGCAGCGTCATTCCCGTGCCCACTGCCCTTCTGCCCGCGATCTCCGACCACCCGACCCTTTCGATGGGAGCAGCCTGGGAGGACGACGCGTGGGAAAATGGAGAGATGCCAGGATCGTCCAGACGGCTTTTCTCGACACGAAACAAGATCGCTTTCGATCGTGGCCATGGTACTTGCGCTCGCGATCGCCACCTGGCTGACCCCCATCCATCTGGTCGTCCTGCACAACATCCTGCATCACCTGAACATCCTTCCGCTGATGCTGGCGGGAATGCT
>CAZZZQ010000278.1:0-5310 GCA_964658405.1 uncultured Sphingomonas sp. | reverse complement strand
CGCCTAGTCGCAAACCTTACCTTTACCGGATCCGTCGAAACGAGAGACATGGCCGTCAAACTCAAGCTCGCGAATACCTCCCGCTCTCCGCAATCCACTGGCTTCGGCTGGCGCGTCGGGCGGGTCCTGATTGTCATGGTTCTCGCAGTCGTGCTGATCGGCGCATGCGTCTTCGGCTACCTTTACCACCACTACGAGACGGTGGTCGATGACCGGTTGGCGGCGGGTCCGATGTTCGCGAGCGTCGCCCAGATCTACGCCGCTCCCCGTGAGGTCAGGACCGGCCAGAAGATGACCGCCGACCTCATCGCGCAGGATCTGCGGCGTGCCGGCTACAACTCGAACCAGCAGCTTGGTTCGTTCGAGATCAACGGCGACAATATCCTGATCAAGCCCGGCCCGCAGAGCTATCACTCGACCGACGGTGCGACGATCAACACTGCAAAGGGTGTCGTACAGAGCATCACCGCGGAGAATGGCGCCGCCCTGCGCGCGTACGAGCTTGAGCCGCAGCTCATCACCGCGCTCTCCGAGGACAAGAACCGGAGCAAGCGTCGGCTGGTTACCTACCGGGAGATTCCGCCGCGGCTCGTCCAGGCGATTGTCGCCATTGAAGACCGCCGCTTCTTTGAACACGGCGGCATCAACTATGTGCGCATCGCCAAGTGCGCCGTGCAGGACGTGCTGGCGCAGCGAATGAACTGCGGCGGCTCGACCCTGACCCAGCAGCTTGCCCGCGGCTTCTTTCTATCGCAGGATAAGAAGATCTCGCGCAAGATCGCCGAGGTCATGATCACCTTTCAGCTTGAAGCGCACTTTAATAAGCAGCAGATCTTCGAGATGTATGCCAACCAGATCAACCTTGGCCAGCGCGGCTCCTTCGCAGTCAACGGCGTCGGTGAGGCGGCCCAGGCCTTCTTCGGAAAGAACCTGCAGCAGCTCGACCTGGCTGAATGTGCCATGCTTGCCGGCCTGATTCAGAATCCAAGCCGCCGCAACCCGTACCGCCATCCCGATCGTGCCATCGAGCGCCGCAACGTCGTGCTCGACTCCATGGCACAGACCGGGGCAATCACACAGGTCGAGGCGAACCGCGCCAAGGCCGAACCGATCCATCTCGCCTCGCAAAATGTAGAGGCCAGCGAAGCGCCGTACTTTGTCGACCTCGTCCACGAGCAGCTAGCCCAGCGCATCAGCGACCAGGACATCAGCCACACCAGCCTGCGCATCTACACCTCGCTCGACCCGGAGCTGCAGCGGGCTGCGTCCGAAGCAGTCGAGGTCGGCATGAGGACGGTCGATGAGTTGGTTCGCAAGGCGCACAAGTCAAAGGAAGGCGCGATCGCTTATCCACAGGTCTCGCTCGTCGCCCTGAACCCGCATACCGGGCAAGTCCTCGCGCTGGTCGGCGGCCGTAACTACGGAACTTCACAGCTGAACCACGCGGTCGCGAAGCGTCCCACCGGCTCGATCTTCAAGCCTTTCGTATACGCCACCGCCTACAACAGCTCGCTCAACGGCCTGTCGCTCGGCGACGACGGAGTCTTCACAGCGGTCACGAAGCTGAACGACGATCCGCAGGACTTCGGCACCGGCGGCCAGTCGTATACGCCCGGCAACTTTGAGCGCGGCGAGTACCCCGGCATGGTCACCGCCGCCACCGCCATCGAGCACTCGCTGAACATCGCCACCATCGCGCTCGCGCAGAAGGTCGGCTACGAGAATGTTGCCGCGCTGGCCCGTGCGTCGGGCATCACCGCCGCCAAGGCAACGCCCTCTGTCGCGATCGGAACCTACAGTGCGACGCCGCTCGACATGGCAGGCGCCTACACGGTCTTCGCCAACGGCGGCGTCCACCTTACGCCGTGGATGCTAGCCAGCGTGCGCAACACGAATGGCGACATCGTCTCCGACTTCGCTCCTGAAGCGCACCAGGTGATGGACCCTCGCACCGCCTACCTGACACAGTCCCTTCTTGAGGGAGTCATGGCACGAGGCACGGGCGCCGCGGCCCGCCGCTTCGGCTTTAATGCTCCCGCCGCCGGCAAGACCGGCACCTCGCATGACGTCTGGTTCGCCGGCTACTCCTCGAACCTGCTCTGCATCGTCTGGGTCGGGAACGACGACTACACCAACCTCGAGCTCGAAGGCGCGAAGGCTGCCGCGCCCATCTGGGCCGAGTTCATGAAGCGAGCGATCAAGCTGCCGCAGTACTCGGACATGACGAGCTTCACGGCACCGGGCGGCGTCTCGACGGTACGCCTCGACAAGGTTACAAATCTGCCCGCCGACGCGACCTGCCCGAATGACTACAACGCGGCTTTCCTCGACGGCACCGTGCCGCAGGGCACGTGCAGCCGCATGAATGAAAATCCGCAGAGCCTGATCGACAAGATCTTCGGTGGCGGAGATTCAGAGCCACCTGCCCAGGTCAGCCCCGGCACGCCCGCCACACCGCCACGGTCGACCTTCGCACCGGGTGCGCCTGCTTCAGGCACCACCGAGGCTCCCAATGGGACAACGCCAGCAGTCGCCCCGAAGAAAAAGAACTTTTTCAAGAAGCTCTTTGGCGGTGGTGGCGATAAGCAGCAGCAGCCGCCACCTGCCGATCCTCCGCAGTAGAACTTAGCAGCCAACCTTGCGGCGTCGTGACACGATTGCCCTGCCGACCGGCGCCGCAACCTCCTTCGGCGCTGTCTCGTCCGTCACGACCTCATTGCCGCTAACCCACGGCTGGCAGTCCGGGCACCAGTAGGTCGAGCGAGCCTGCTCGCCCTGCTTCCGCATCATGATCTTCGCGCCGCAGCGCCTGCACTCCTGACCCTGCCGGCCGTAGACCCACAGCCGCTCCTCGCGGTTGTTCGCGCGCGTCGTCCGGCGATTGCCCGAGTAGGTCACGATCCCGTCGCCGGACCCATCCAGCACATTCGCCTTCATGTACCGCTGCGAGACATCCGCCATGATGTCGAGCTCCCTTGGCGTGATCGTCCTCATCGCGCGAAACGGATTGACGCCCGCCGCAAACGCAACCTCACTCTTGTACACATTGCCGAGCCCAGCAAGCACGCGCTGGTTCAGGAGGACGACGGCGATCTCTGCCTCAGGGTTCGCGAGGCCATAGGTTCGAAGCCGCTCCACTCCACTCTCGACTGTGAACTCCGGCGAAAGAATATCCGGGCCGAGCTTCGGGATCTGGCTGTTCCGCTCGAGCGTGCGCGACGTGTAAAACTCTGCGATCGGCACGTTGAACGCGACCGCCTGCCAGTCCGCCGTGCGGATCGCGGCACGCATGCGGTCCTTGCCCATCCACCACTTTTCGCCGGTGCGATAGAGGTGCCACGTCCCGCTCATCAGCATGTGTGTGACGAGGATCAGGTCGCCCGAGAAGAAGATCATCAGCCACTTGCCGTGCGACTCGACCTTCTCGATGGTGCGGCCAACGATCGGCGTGTTGTCGTTCACACTGGCCAGCTTTGCCAGCCCCGTATCGAAGCCGGTCACGACCTTACCGCCGAGCGCCTTCTGGATCGCGCGGGCCGATCGATAGATGGTATCGCCCTCAGGCATTGGCCACCGCCTCCCTCTGCTGGCCCGGGAGCGGCGGCAGATTCTTGCGAACGTTGAAGCCCATCGGAGCCGCGTGAAAGCCAGCATCGAGCAGGAAGCGCGAGAACGGATGCTCGGCGACCGCAACGCCGTTGACGCTCGTAATTAGCATGCCGACGCGTGCCGCCGGATCGTTGCCCTGGTCCTGCACGCGGCGCACTAGGAACTCCGCAAGACTTCGCGCGACCTGCGATCGCTGCGGGTCTTCCTCCGGCAGGAAGATCTGCAGGTTCGGATTGCCGCGGCGGAGATAACCGACCAGCGCGCCATCGGCGAGGATTACGCGTGCCCCGACGCTCCGCGTCAGCGACGATCCTGAGTCAGGCGCAGAGGGCCAGCGAAGCAGAGCGCCGTATGGATTTGCGGGATCGGTTGCGGCAAGCTGCACCATCTCGGCACGATCCTCCTGCTGGCCTCCACGCAGGCTGCGCAGCAGGTCGACCGCTGCGGGCATGGCAAACTGCGTTGCTCCGAGGTCGGCCGCAAAGTAGCCGCGGCGAATCTTGCCGCTCTCTTCGAGGGCCTTCATGACGTCGTAGATCGCCGAGAAGCCACCGGGAAGATTTTCCGCGTGCGCCGTCTCGCGAAAGACCACGCCGTAGCGCGTCAGTAACTGCTGCGCGATGGCGTGCGACCAGCTTGTAGCGGAGCGCTCCTGCTCAAACGCCACGGCCTGCAGCGACCAGCGCCCCTGTGCCGTCGGCGGCGTCGTGCGCCGGCTGCGAAAGCCGGTCTGCTGATGGACACGCCGATTCGGCTTGCTGTTCCGTCCACTGCTCGCCGCTGGCCGCTCGCAATACGCACGCAGCGCGGCAAGTCCATCGTTGCGCAGCAGACCCTTCCAGACGAGGCTCCAGAGTGCGTCCAGTGTCTCCCCCGGATAGCCGCCGCCCAGCCCCTCGTGCAGATCGCCGAAGAAGGACGCGCCGTTGCGGCGTAGGTAGTCGAGGATCTCAGCCTCGCGTGTGACGGCGACCGCGGCCGCAGGAATGACCTTGCCATCGGCGTCACGCAGCTGCCGCTCCGGCGCAGCAGGCGGCGTCACCGGCCAGAGTTGCGAAAGCCGCTCCGCGAGATACAGCCCAATGCGGCCGTCACGCTCGCCAATCGGATCGAAGCCGCACCACACGACCTCGCCCGCGGCGATCAGCGTGTCAAGATCCGCGGGCTTGTAGTTGATGATCCGCGACGGCAGAATTTCGGTCTCGAGGATCGATGCGGGTAGCGGTGCGCCCTGCAGATTCTCGATCACGTCGAGCAGCGCGTCGAGTCCACGGCGTGGCTGCACGACTCCCTGCCAGCGCGTGAAGAGGCGGGCAAGCGTCTTCTGCTCAACCGGCTCGACCTCCTTGCGCAGCCGCGCCAGCGACTTGCGGCGGATTGACCGCAGCACCTCGTTGTCGCACCACTCGCGATGAACACCACCGGGACGGAAGCCGCCCTCGACGATGCGCCCGCTCTGCACGAGCCGGTTCAGCGTCGCCTCGACACTCTCAAGCGGCAGCTCAAAGCGCCGTGCAACGTCTGCCGTCGTGAAGGGCCCGTGCGTGCGCGCGTAGCGGCGTAGAAGATCGAACAACGCCTCCGGGACAGCATTCAAAAACGCAGTCGGCAGTCCCGGCGGCAGCGGCACGCCGAGCGCGTCACGATACCGTGCCGCGTCCTCGACCGCAATGATCCGCTTCTCGTTCGCGACCGTGACCT
>CAZZZQ010000277.1:0-5323 GCA_964658405.1 uncultured Sphingomonas sp. | reverse complement strand
GAAACAGCTGCTCAAGGCCGAGCTGAAGAACATCCTCGACGGCGTCGTCCAGCCGATCCGGCACCCTGCCTCGCCGCCCGAGGTCATCATGATGGTCGGGGTCAACGGGACCGGCAAGACGACCACCACCGGCAAGCTCGCAGCCCTTTTCAGCAACCAGGGCAATACCGTTCTACTCTGCGCGGCCGATACCTTTCGGGCGGCGGCGATCGAACAGCTCGAGGTCTGGGCCAGCCGATCGAACGTTCCCATGATCAAGACCAAGCAGGGCGGCGACCCCTCGGCCGCCCTCTACGACGCCTGCACGGCAGCAAAGGCACGCGGAACCCAGATCCTGATCGTCGACACGGCTGGCCGCCTGCACACCAAGACCGACCTGATGAAGGAGCTGGACAAGATGCGCCGGACCGCCGAGAAGCTGATCCCGGGCGCGCCGCACCAGACCCTGCTCGTCATGGATGCGACCACGGGCCAGAACGGCCTGACCCAGGCGCGCCTCTTTACCGAGGCCGCACACGTCACCGGAATCGTTCTGACCAAGCTGGACGGAACCGCGAAGGGCGGCATTGTGCTCGCCATTGCGACAGAGCTGAAGCTGCCGGTCGTCTACGCCGGCGTCGGCGAGAAGATCGACGACCTCATCCCGTTCGACAGCACAAGCTTCATCGACTCGCTGATCGACTAGGCTGTAGCCAGATGGCTTCTACCGCACAGGACGAACACTACATGCGGCGAGCCCTTGCGCTCGCTGCTGGGAGCGTGGCGCTCGCCTCGCCCAACCCGCAGGTCGGCTGCGTCCTGGTGAGTGCTGCCGACGAGGTTCTCGGCGAGGGTGCACATCTCTACGACCAGCGCGATCACGCGGAGATCGCCGCCCTGAAGCAGGCCGCCAGCCGCGGCCACGATGTCACCGGAGCCACCGCCTACGTCACGCTCGAGCCCTGCAGCCATCACGGCCGCACCGGACCATGCTGCGACGCTTTAATTGCTGCGCGGATCGGAAGAGTGGTCGTCGCCACGCTCGACGCCAATCCAGTCGTAAGCGGCAACGGGATCGCGCGGCTGCGCGACGCAGGCATTACGGTCGAAGTGGGCATCTGCCAGCAAGAGGCCCGCGACCTGATCGAGGCCTTCGCCCACTTCATCCAGCATCAAAGGCCCTTCGTCACCCTGAAGGCCGCACTTTCGGTCGACGGCAAACTTGCCCCGCCCCCGGCCCAGCGCTCTGAGACAAGTCCCTTCTGGCTTACCGGCCCGGCCGCGCGAGCCGAGGTTCAGCAGATACGGCACGCCTCGGACGCGATCCTGACCGGCATCGGAACCGTTCTCGCAGATGACCCGGAGCTCACAGACCGGACCGGCCTCTCGCGACGGCGCCCGCTGCTGCGCGTCCTGCTCGACACCCACCTCCGTACGCCGCTCGCCTCGAAGGCCGTGCGTGGAGCTGCCGGAGATCTGCTGATTCTCTGCGGAAGCTCGGCCCCGTCTGATCGTAAGGCAGCGCTTGAGGCCGCCGGAGCGGAGGTTGCGGGCCTCCCTGAAGATCAGGCAGGCAAGCTCAGCCTACCCTCGGTCTTGTCCCTCCTCGCCGAGCGGAAGATCCTCAGCCTTCTGCTGGAGTGCGGATCGCACCTGAATGGAGCCTTCCTGGCGCAGGGCCTCGTCGACAAGGTGGTTCTCTTTTACGCCGAAACCGAGCTGGGCGACGGCGCCATCCCGTTCGCAAAGGGGATCCCATCGCCATTCCTCTTTGAGCAGTCGCTGAAGCGTATTGACCGCAGCAGCTTTGGACCGGATGCGTCTGTCGCCGGGTACCTGCACGACCCATGGGCCGCAATCCGATAAGCTGGAAGCATGTTCACCGGTCTCGTCGAAACCACTGGCACCGTCCTCGCAATCACCCCCACTGACGGCGCAACCCGCATCACCGTTGCCGCACCAACGCTGGCCGGCCGCCTGAATCTCGGCGACAGCATCGCTGTCAGCGGTGTCTGCCTGACGGCGCTGTCGATCGAGCCGGATGCCTTCCCGCCACGCTTCTCCGCCGACCTCGCCGCCGAGACGCTCGTGCGAACGACGCTCGGCCATCTGACTGAAGGCGCCGTCGTCAATCTCGAGCTGCCGACACCTGCCGGCTCCCCGCTTGGCGGCCATGTCGTGCAGGGCCATGTCGACGGAACCGCGACGCTCGTCTCGCTCACGGCGATCACGCCTGGCGCGGCCGATACGGACTGGCGACTGCGCCTTCGCCTGCCGAGCGAGCTGACGCGCTATGTCGTCTCGCAGGGCTCGATCACCGTGGAGGGAATCTCTCTCACGGTCGCTTCCCTGCAGGATGAGTTCGTTGAGATTGCAATCATTCCGCACACCTACGCCGCGACCAGCCTGGCGATGCTTCAGCCCGGAGCGCTGCTGAACATCGAGACCGACGTGCTTGCGCGGTACTCCGAACAGCAACAGAAAAGCCCGGCCAGCTTCAAGCTGACCGAGCATTATCTGATCGCAAACGGCTACTGAACTCGGGCAAGAACATGCGAAGCGTCCAACACTCTATGAAGGAGCGCCTGCCCGGCCCAGCTCTTAAGTCGTATGAGCACTATCGCCACCATTCACGTCATAGGTAGCGCCCGTCACCATCTCAGCCGCGTCCGAGGCGAGAAAGACCGCAACCGGCGCCACCTGCTCCGGCTCAAGCCACGGTACGCCAAGCGGAACTTTCGGCAGGCGAGCCTTGATCGTCTCGGCCTCGGTCGGATGCTCCGGGGGAGGGGTCGTCATGGTCTCGCCGACTGCCTCGCTCCAGCGTTTGTCATTGTGCGTCATGGCAGTATTGATCAGGCCCGGCTCGATCGTGTTGACGGTGATCTTATGCTTCCCAAGCTCAAGCGCCGCCGACTTCATCAGGCCAACAATTCCCCACTTCGAGGCTGAGTAAGCAGCGCCATTCTTCGTACCGTAGCGACCCTGCATCGAGGACACCAGGATCAGCCGGCCCTTACCCTGCTTGACCATGTACGGAGCGAAGACCCGCACCGTGTTCGCCGTGCCGTTCAGATTGGTGTTGATGACGTCGTGCCAGTCGTCATCCTCCATCTCAAGCAGCGGCTTGAAGGCCTGAATGCCTGCATCGGCAACAACAATATCGATCTTTCCCATGGTTTGCGAGGCCTTTTCAGCGGCTACACGAAGTGCGGCAATGTCACGAATATCGACGGTCAGCGCGAGGAACCTTCGGCCATGCGCGCGCACCAGGTTGCCCGTCTCTTCCAGATCCGCCGGCGTTGCAGGCGCGTATTGCACAATCTTCGAGACCGGCCCGGCGATGTCGATCGCCACAACATCCGCTCCGTTCGCCGCAAAGTCAGCCGCGATGCACCGTCCGATTCCGCGCGCCGCGCCCGTAACAACCGCAACCTTACCGGTCAACGGACCGTTGAAGGCCTTGCCAGCCCAGGTCTCCTTCGCCGCCATCTGCGAACCGTCGTTCTTGCCCTGACCCTCCTGCGCCGCGACAGAACCCGTCGCTCCCGTTGCCACAATCGCACCTGCTCCCTGCATGATGAACCCCCGTCGATCCATAGAAAACTCCCGTACGTGCTGGTAGCTAGATGCGAGGAGCCACACGGAAGCTGCCTTCACGCTAACAAGAGCCTGAACGGCAAAACCCCGTAACGCGGGTGGCGTTACGGGGTCAGAGCACTGCTGTGGAACGGTTTAGAGAGAGCTCATGTTGTGCAGGAACTCCTGGTTATTGCGGGTCTTTGCGAGCTTGTCAGTCAGCAGCTCCATCGCCTCAACGGGGGAGAGCGGATTCAGCACCTTGCGAAGGATCCAGGTGCGCTGCAGATCTTCCTTCGGGATGAGGAGCTCTTCCTTACGCGTGCCGGAGCGCTGAATGTCGATCGCCGGGAAGACACGCTTGTCGACAAGCTTGCGATCCAGGATGACTTCCATGTTGCCCGTACCCTTGAACTCTTCGAAGATGACCTCGTCCATGCGCGAGCCGGTATCGACGAGCGCAGTGGCGATGATCGTCAGCGATCCACCCTCTTCAATGTTGCGGGCGGCACCGAAGAAACGCTTCGGGCGCTGCAGCGCGTTCGAGTCCACACCGCCTGAGAGCACCTTGCCCGACGGCGGAACGATGGTGTTATATGCACGTGCGAGACGCGTAATGGAGTCGAGCAGGATGACGACGTCGCGCTTATGCTCGACCAGCCGCTTTGCCTTCTCGATGACCATCTCGGCGACTTGGACGTGGCGTGCCGCGGGCTCGTCGAAGGTTGAGGAGATTACCTCGCCCTTGACCGAACGCTGCATGTCGGTGACTTCTTCCGGGCGCTCGTCGATCAGGAGAACGATTAGCACAACCTCGGGGTGATTCGCCGTGATGCTGTTCGCGATCGACTGCAGCAGCATGGTCTTGCCGGTGCGCGGAGGAGCGACGATCAGGCCGCGCTGGCCCTTTCCTACGGGAGTCAGCAGATCCATCACACGGCCGGAGATATGCTCACGAACCGTCTCCATCTTGACGCGTTCCTGCGCATACAGCGGCGTCAGGTTATCGAAGAGGATCTTGTTGCGGGTCTCTTCGGGCGACTCGAAGTTGATCGCCTCGATCTTTACCAGCGCAAAGTACTTCTCACCCTCGTGGGGCGGCCGGACGTTTCCACTGATGGTGTCGCCGGTCTTGAGGTCGAACTTGCGGATCTGCGAGGGGGAGACATAGATGTCGTCCGGGCCGGGCAGGTAGTTATAGTCGGGCGAGCGGAGGAAGCCGTAGCCGTCGGGAAGGATCTCGAGGACGCCTTCCGCGAAGATGTGGCCCTCTTTTTCGCTCTGTGCCTGGAGAATTTTGAAGATGAGGTCCTGCTTGCGCAGACCGCTCGTGCCAGCAATATCAAGACCACGCGCGAGCTTGCTCAACTCCGCGATATTGTGCTCTTTTAGTTCAGAAATCGTCATAGTTTACCTGGGTTTTGGGAAGGGGAGAGTACTTGGAACAGAGGCGGGATCAGCTTGACGAGGGGGTCCTGCAGAAGGCTGAAGCTCAGTGAACGTAGGATGTGCGGATGGAGTTTAGTGCGGGGTGCTGCCTAAGAGTACATCAATTCATAAAAAAGGGAAGTACTGCCGCGCATTAAGCTGCGCGGCGTTCTTCGAGCTGTACCTTTTCGACAACGGCGTCGGAGTTCTCGTCCATGGGGACAGTGTCCTTGAAACGGTCCAGAACCTCGTTCGTCGTATCCTGCAGCCGGGTGTTCGGCTTGTGAAGCTTGCGGGTCGCCTTGGAGGCGAGCTGGCAGAGCTGGTAGCGGTTCGT
>CAZZZQ010000276.1:0-5325 GCA_964658405.1 uncultured Sphingomonas sp. | reverse complement strand
CACCTCGAGCGATTTCCTGACGCTTCTCGTAAGCGAGTTGAAGAATCAGGATCCGACGCAGCCGACGGATCCGAACGCTTACATCACACAGCTGGTTGGTGTGAATAGTCTTCAGCAGCTGATCTCGATCAACTCGGGCCTCACCTCGATCGAGACCTCGGCTACTACCAGCTCTACCTAGTTCTCAACCGCACGTTGAAAGCAACTCAAACTGTAAAAAGGAGCAGTACGATGCCCAATTTTTCGATTGCACTTACCGGCCTCCAGTCGGATTCAACCGCTCTCAATACGATCGGTAACAATCTCGCCAATCTGAACTCAACCGCTTATAAAGGCCAGACGACGACCTTTGAAGATCTGTTCTATCAGCAGATCGGGACTGATGGTTCGAATGACCCGGTACAGGTTGGCGTCGGAACCAAGGTTTCGGGGACGTCGACAAGCTTCGCGCAGGGTACGATCTCGACGACAGCCAATTCGACCGACCTTGCGCTGAGCGGCAACGGCTTTTTCGTGGTCCAGCAGGCCGGAGTGCAATCGCTGACGCGCGCGGGGGACTTCCAGCTGGACGCCTCCGGGAATCTCACGACCATCGACGGCGCTAGCGTGATGGGCTTTCCCGCTGTAAATGGTGTCGCGGGGCAGAGCACCGTTCTGACCCCTCTCGCTATCCCGATCGGCGAGACCGAGTCCGCTCAGGCGACTACAAACGTTGCGGTCAGCATGAACCTCAACTCCTCTGCAGCAACGGGAAGTACCTTCTCCTCACCCGTCACCGTCTACGACACGCTTGGTGACAGCCATGTGGCCACAGTGACCTACACCAAGGCGAGCGATACTTCCTGGACGTACGCTGTGACGCTACCTTCCGGCGACTCGACTGGTACGGCGCTGAACAGCACGGGAACCCTGACGTTCGATTCGACTGGCACTCTTGTCTCACCGACGTCCAATGTTGCGGCTGTCACGTTCCCTGGCATGAGTGACGGATCGAGTGATATGAGCTTCAGCTTGAATCTCTATAATGCTGCGGGCGTTCCGACGGTGGGTCAGTCCTCATCGGCGAACAATGTCTCTGCAAGCAGCCAGGACGGCTATGCAAGCGGATCCTATGAGAGCTTCGCCGTCGATTCGGATGGCATCGTCACGGCCTCCTTCAGCAACAGTCACTCGACCGTAGTCGGTCAAGTTGCGGTCGCGTCGGTCACGAACGTCGAAGGGCTGACACGCACGGGTTCGAATAACTTCCAGACGAGTATTGCTTCTGGAACCGCGGTCATCGGCGTTGCAGGCACAGGCGGACGAGCGACGATTGAGGACGATGCGTTAGAGCAGTCCAACATCGACATCTCCACCGAGTTCTCTAACCTGATCGTCGCGCAGCGGGCGTTCGAGGCAAACTCGAAGACGGTCACTACGTTCGATACGGTCACGCAGGATGCAATCGGCATGATTCGCTAGAGCACGCCGCACTACAACGTAGAAGCAGGGCAGCACGGTCGAGCTATCACGGGCGGCCGTGCTGCTCTGTTTGCTGCGGCTGGTCACTTCTGAGAATCGACTAATCTCCGACCGCGCTGCCATGGCCAGCGGGGTGCAACTGCCCAGCCAGCGTGGAGGCAACGAGATGGAGCTGGTACAGGGTTTTACCCGCAGGCAGGAGATTGAAGAGACCGGTAGCACCACCGGACTCGCAGGCTGGATCGTTGGTGCTCTGCAGGGTCGCGTCCGCATCAAGTGGCGCGGTGACCGGGGTACGCTGCAGCAGATGCAGCTGCTCGAGACGCTACAGCTCGGCGGCAAACGGCAGATGATGCTGGTCGCCTGTGATGGCGAACGGTTTCTCGTCGGATGCGGTCAGGATAAGGTCGCGAGCATCGTACGTGTTGGAGCCTCCGCTGCGGAGATTCGGCCGGCGATCAAGACGGCGGCGCAGACGTGGCTCTAGTGTCTCTTCGACGTGCGATCGGCCTTTGCTTGATTCTGGTTCTCGGCTTGATGACTCCGGTTATCTCTCGTGGCCAGCATCGGAAGACGGTCGTGCCTGCGCAGGCGAAGGCCGCCGCTGCAGCAAGGCATCCGGTACTCAAGGCGGCTCCAAGCCCGGTGCATCCTCCGGTGCCGGAGCCCGGTCCTTTCTCGGGAAGTCAGAGCACGCCCTGGTCGATCGTCCTCGGTCTCACGCTATTGACGCTCCTTCCTGCGCTCCTGCTTTCGATGACTCCCCTGGTCCGGTTGCTGGTGGTCTTTCACTTCCTGCGCCAGGCGCTGGGGACGCAGACCGCACCTTCGAACCAGGTTCTGATGGGGCTGGCGCTGATGATGACGTGGTTCCTGATGCAGCCGGTGCTGCTTGATGTCGAGCAGAAGGCCGTGGTCCCTTATCGGGCCGGCACGATCACGGGCGAGGATGCGATCAGCCGCGGGGTGCAGCCGGTAAAGCTGTACATGCTTCACTACGCGCGGGAGAAGGATCTCGCCGTGTTTGCCTCTGCCGGTATGGCGACGAGGCCTCAGAGCCGTGAAGACCTTCCCATCCAGGTTGTCGTGCCTGCCTACATCCTGAGCGAGCTGAAGGCCGGCTTCCAGATCGGTGCAGTTTTGTTTTTGCCCTTCCTGCTGGTCGACATCGTGGTTGCAAGCGTGACGACTTCGATTGGAATGATGCAGCTCCCGCCCGTCGTTATTTCGACGCCGCTAAAGATTCTGCTCTTCGTGATGGTCGACGGCTGGAACCTGCTCGCCGATCAACTTCTGAAGAGCTTCTGAATGGGTGAAATGGAGATCAATGCAGCCTGATCAAACGGTAGACATGATGCGCAAGCTGCTGCTCGAAGCAATGCTGCTGAGCGCCCCGATGCTGATCGCAGCCTGCGTTGTAAGCCTGATCGTTAGTCTGCTCCAGACGTTGACGGGCGTGCAAGAGCAGACGCTCACCGTGGTCCCGCGGCTTGTCGTCGTCTTTACGGTGGCCATGGTGACGCTGCCATGGACCATCCATCGGCTGGTGAACTTCACGGCTCACCTGCTGAGCAATCTCCACCGGTACCTCGGATAGCGCGATGAACACTTCGATACAAGCCGTCGGCGAGGTCGGGCAGCTGATCAGGGACTGGCCACAGTACCTCTCGGCCGCCCTGCTCGTCCTGGTGCGGCTTAGCGGACTGATCGCCTTCGCGCCGCTCTTCAGCTCTGCTGCTATCGCTCCACGGATCAAGGCTGGCTTCGTCATCGCAATGACAATCCTTCTTGCACCTGCTGTCGCCGCTGTCCCGGGCGCTCGCGCGGTTCCTGACATGACCGCTATCCTTGGCGAGCTTGGTGTCGGCCTGGTCTTTGGTCTTTCGCTCATGCTGATGAACGAAGCGCTGCAGTTCGCCGGGATGCTGCTCGGAATGCAGTTCAGTTTTTCACTGGTGAATCTTCTCGATCCCAACTCCATGATTGAAACCCCCGTCCTCGGCCAGATGCTGAGCTGGTTGGGGCTGCTGGTCATCATCGGCTCCGGGCTTGACCGAAGCATGATCTCGGCAGTTGCGCGAAGCTTCAGCACGGTGCCCGTGGGAACAGCGGCCGTCCACGCCTCGACGGGAGCAGGGCTTGCGGCGATGACCGGAGGAGTCTTTTTGGCGGGGCTGCAGCTGGCCTCCCCGATCGTCGCCGCGGCACTCGTCGTGGAGGTCACCATCGCGCTGGTCTCACGCCTTGCGCCACAGTTGCCAGCGATGGCGATCAGTATCCCGTTGAAGACGACGGTCTCCTACATCGTCCTGATCGGCTCGCTCGCAGTATGGCCGCGATGGATCGAACAGCACTTCATCGCGCTGCTCAACGCAGCGGGAAGGCTGATCGGAACGACATGAGCGAAAAGGGAACCGAGCAAGCCAGTCCGCAGCGGAAGCAGAAGGCGAAGGATCGAGGGGACATCGTACGGAGTCGGGATCTGCTCTCCGCGACCGCCATGCTTGCGGGAGTGCTCGTGCTGGGTGGGGTCACCCATACCTTTGTCGAGACGTGGGGCGCTGTCTTTGGAAGGTGCATCCGCATGGCAACGACCGGGCACCTCAACTCAGACGGCGCAGTGCTTGACGCTGCACGAACGATGCTTGCGCCAGTCCTGATCCCTCTCGGGGTAGTGCTGAGCGCGAGTTTTGTTGGCGCACTCTCGGTGGGCATGCTGCAGGGGGGCGGACTCTCGATCCACCCGAATGCGCTCGAGTTGAAGTTCAATCGACTGAATCCAGTGACAAACCTGAGGAGTCTCTTCAGCCTTCGCTCATCGACGCGTGTCATCAAGTCGCTGGTGCCGGCCTCGATCATGGTGGCGATTGGATGGAGCTCAGTCAAGGCCCTGATGGTGCCGATGCCGGTCATGAGCCTGCTGCGTCTACCGAGCTCGTTCAGTGCGGCCTACAGCCTGGTCTTCGATGCAGCGCTCATCACGCTGGCGTGGAGCGCGCTTGACTATGGCATGGAATGGCGAAGCTGGAACTCACGCCTGAAGGCGACCAAGCAGGAGATGCGGCAGGAGATGAAAGAGGCGATGGGAAATCCGGAGATCAAAGGACGGATCCGGCAGATCCAGCGCGCCATGCGCCGTCGCAAGATCAAGGCTGATATCTCGAGGGCGAGCGTGATCATTACAAATCCGACGCACTATGCCGTTGCGCTCGAGTTCAGCTTCGACACCATGCAGGCTCCCACCGTTCTCGCGAAGGGAAGAGACCTGCATGCCGCGGACATCCGCGAGGAGGCCAAGTGGGCTGGCATTCCGATCATCGAAAACCCGCCGCTGGCGCGCAGCCTTTACAAGACTGTAGAGCCGGGACAGTCCATCCCCTATGACCTCTATGCCGCGGTCGCTGGAATTCTGGCATTTCTTTATCGCCAGAAGGTCGAAGAAAAGATGCGGGAGGAACGAGCGCGGAGTGAGCGAAATGCCGCCGCAGTCTTGCCTCAAGTGCCACGCGGCCTATACGGCTTTCAAGGAGGAATATGACGACGTTACTAGCTGTACCGACGAAGAAGGGAAACAGCATCGCCACGATGCAACGCCTGCTGCTTCCGGTGACGGCGATCAGCATGGTGTTTGTCATGCTGGTGCCGATTCCTGCGTTTCTGCTGGATGTCTTGCTGGCGGCCTCGATCGCCGCTTCCGTGATCGTGTTTCTGACGGCGATTCAGGTACGGAAGGCGGTCGATTTTTCCGTGTTTCCGACGCTGCTCCTGCTGCTGACGCTGTTCCGGTTGAGCCTGAATATTGCCTCCAGCCGACGCATCCTGCTGCATGGGCATGAGGGAACTCATGCTGCGGGCGGCGTCATC
>CAZZZQ010000275.1:4281-5349 GCA_964658405.1 uncultured Sphingomonas sp. | reverse complement strand
AGGACGAACATGACGATGAGAATCCATCGACGCTTGCGAAGGGTGATCAGGACATCAGACAGGCTGGTCTCGGAGGAAGTTGCGCTGAACTCCGCCGCTCGGGCGCTGGAGGTTCCCACGTTGGGTGGGATTGATGATCCTTGGGAATCCATTGCCCTTATACTACGCGACAGGAACTCTGTGCGGAAAGAAATCCGGCCAGTAGTAACTGCGTAACGTTACTCATTTTGAACATGTCCTAAACGCAGGCAATCGAATAGGATTGGGCTGAGATCTGAAAGTCTGTACGAGGTCATCCAACTAAGGGGCACAACCGTAGATACGCTATGAGCCAAAAAATTCCTATCGCTGTAGTAGGTTCCGGGTACGTCGGCCTCGTCGCTGCTGTTTGTTTCGCAGAGATGGGTCACCATGTGATCTGTGTTGACAATGATGAGCGCAAAGTTGCCGCGCTGCAGGGCGGCGATACTCTGATCCACGAGAACTTCCTTCCGGAGCTTCTCGAGCGCTACCGGAATAAGGAAGTTCGCTTCACGACCGATCTGGGCGAAGCGACCCGCGAGTGTGAGGCGATCTTTATCGCTGTAGGAACCCCCCAGAGCGAGACCGGCGACGCCGACCTTTCGTATGTGGAGGCGGTGGCCTGCGAGATTGCCCGCTCCCTGACGAGCTACAAGGTAATCGTTGAGAAGAGCACCGTTCCCGTTTACACGAATGAGTGGATTCGCCGCGCGATCGAGCGCAACGGCGTCGCTCGCGACCTCTTCGACGTCGTCTCGAACCCCGAGTTTCTGCGTGAAGGTACGGCAGTCGTGGACTTCCTGCACCCGGACCGCATCGTCGTCGGTGCGGACAGCGAGCGGGCTGCAACGCTGCTGAACGGGATCTACTCCCCTCTGACGAGCGGCGAGTACTACACGCGGCCTGACCATATTGCTGGCGTTTGCAGCGAAAAGGCACCGCCGCTGCTCCTGAATACCTCCACGAAGAGCGCCGAGATCATTAAGCATGCGTCGAACGCGTTCCTGGCGGTGAAGATCTCCTTTATTAATGCTGTCTCGAATCTTT
>CAZZZQ010000275.1:0-4271 GCA_964658405.1 uncultured Sphingomonas sp. | reverse complement strand
CAACCGACGCCAATGTGGAGCAGGTTGCGAAGGGAATTGGACTGGACAGCCGCATCGGTCCCAAGTTCCTGCGGCCCGGTATTGGTTACGGTGGTTCCTGCTTCCCGAAGGACGTCGCCGCGTTCCGGTCGGTTGCGGAGCAGATGGGGATCGACTTTGGCTTGCTCGGCGAGGTTGAAAAGATCAACGCCAGCCAGAAGAAGCGCTTCCTGAACAAGGTTCGCAAGGCTCTCTGGACCCTTCGTGGCAAGCGCCTGGCTGTTCTCGGTCTGTCCTTCAAGGGCGAAACGGACGATATTCGCGAGTCTCCAGCGATCGACCTGGTCGAGATGCTGATCGCGGAAGGCTGCACGGTAGCGGCTTTCGATCCTGCCGCAATCTCTCGAACCGAGAAAGAGCTGCCGGCCGGCCCGCAGCTTCGCTATGCGAAGGATGTATTCGACGCGGCGGAAGATGCCGACGCCTTACTCATCCTGACGGACTGGGCTGAGTTTGGAACGATCGATCTGGCCAAGCTGAATACGGCCCTGCGCTACCCGATCGTGATCGATGGCCGCAACCTTTACGATCCTGCGGTCATGCTGGCAGCTGGCTTTACCTATCTGAGCGTCGGACGCCCTGCGGCGTACCCACCGCATCGTGAAGGTGCTCCTTTGCAGGAACAGGGCCCGAGAAACTAGCTGATTGCTTGCCGCCAGGTGGCTGGATTCAGCCACCTGGCGGCAAGCAAGTCGTTCTCACCTGAGCTCTTCGAGAACATCCCCTTCTATTCTGATCTGCACACTGGCGTTCTTTCAAGACGCTACTTTTAAGGAATTCCGTATGAAACAGCAGACGATCCTCGTCACGGGCGCGGCCGGCTTTCTCGGCTCCCATCTCTCCGACGCACTCCTCGCCGAAGGGCACAGCGTCATCGGTGTTGATAATCTTTGCACCGGCAACACGGCAAACCTTGCGCACCTGAAGGACGAGTCACGCTTCAGCTTCGTCGAGCAGGATATCTGCCAGCCCTTCGACGTTGGCCCGGTGGACTATGTCTTCAATTTCGCATCGCCTGCCAGCCCGGTCGACTACGACCGCCTTGGACCGGAGACGCTACTCGTTGGGTCGAACGGTACCGTCAACTCACTCGAGATCGCGAAGAAGTATAAGGCCGGATATCTTCATGCTTCGACGTCGGAGTGCTACGGCGACCCCGAGGTTCATCCCCAGGTCGAGACCTACTGGGGCAACGTAAACCCGATTGGCCCCCGCTCGGTGTATGACGAGGCGAAACGCTTCTCCGAGGCGACGGTCGTGGCCTACAACCGCTACTACGACGTCAACACGCATCTCGTCCGCATCTTCAATACCTACGGCCCCCGGCTCCAGGCGAACGACGGCCGAGTGATCTCGAACTTCATGATGCAGGCGCTCCGGGGCGAACCCCTCACGATCTATGGGGACGGCTCGCAGACACGCAGCTTCTGCTATGTCTCCGACCTGATCGATGGCATAGTGAAGCTGTCGCGCTCGGGCGAGCATTTCCCGGTCAATGTCGGGAACCCGGTTGAGTGGACGATTCTCGAATGCGCGCACGAGGTTCTCGCCGTCACCGGCTCGAAGAGCGAGATCGTCAGCAAGCCGCTCCCGCAGGACGATCCTGCTCGTCGCCGGCCGGATATTACGAAGGCGCAGACGCTGCTTGGATGGGAGCCGAAGATCAAGCTGCGGCAGGGACTGGAGCAGTCGCTGGACTACTTCAAGTCTTGCATCAACGGATAAGGAACCACGAATCAGTTCAAAAGGGGCGACTGCTTAGGCGGTCGCCCTTTGTCTTGCAGCTGGAGCCTGGTGGGCAGCGTAGACTAGAGGTTTGAAGGCGGGATGTGATGATGGCGGTTGAAGCAGGGAACTCGGCGCAGGGCAGGGCGTTGTTTGGAGCGTCGCTGGTGGAGTTGCGCGAGCTTGTCGTGGCGATGGGACAGCCGGGGTATCGGGCGACGCAGCTGCACGAGGCTTTGTATAGACAGCTTTCAGCAACTTTGGACGAGATGTCGGTGCTCCCAATGGCGCTGCGTGAGACGCTGACGGCCAATGGTTTTGTAGTGGGCAGACCGGAGATGGTCCAAACGGCTACCTCCGTGGATGGGACCGAGCGGTACCTGATGCGGATGAGCGACGGTGAGACGGTCGAGACCGTGTGGATGCCGGAGGGTGATGGCGGTGAGCGCGGGGACGGGAGCGAGGCGGCTGCGGAGGAGGCAGGTGAGGTCGATGGGGATGGGTCGACTCCCACGCTTCGCGGCGAGGCTGGGAAGGATGGGCTTTCGTCGGGACCTCGGAAGCGGTGGCAGGATGTCGGGGTGCTGGAGCGGAATGGCTATCGGCGGGCGACGATCTGCATCTCGAGCCAGGTGGGCTGTGCGGTGAACTGCCAGTTCTGCCTGACGGCGAAGCTCGGGATCAAGCGGAATCTGACGGCCGGGGAGATCGCCGGGCAGGTCGCTGCGGTGCTAGCGAGGCACGGAGTGGTCGTCGGACGCGACCGGATCAACCTTGTTTTTATGGGGATGGGCGAGCCGTTCCTGAACTACGACGAGTTTATGAAGAGCGTGCACCTGCTGACGAAGGGGATGGCGATCCCGGAGTCGCGGATGACGGTCTCGACGAGTGGGATCGAGCCGGCAATTCGCAGGTTTGCTCTTGAGGCGGTGCGGCCGAAGCTGGCGCTCTCCTTGAATGCTTCGAATAACTTGGTTCGCGAGCAGATCATGCCGATCACGCGGAAGTGGGATATCCAGGCGCTGCTTGCGGCCGTGCAGACGATTCCGATGACCAAGCGGGAGTATGTGACCTTCGAGTATGTGCTGCTGGGCAAGGTTAATGACCAGCCTGAGCATGCGCGCGAGGTGCTTGCCTTGCTGCGCGGGATGCGGGCGAAGGTAAACCTGATCGTCTGGAATCCGGGCCCGGGGATCGCATATGAGCAGCCCGATCCGGCGGATGTGGCGGTGTTCCAGAAGATGCTGATCGATGGTGGGATGCCGACGTATATCCGGCGGCCGCGTGGGCGGGATATCTATGCGGCATGTGGTCAGTTGAAGCGCACGGTGGATGAGCCGCGGTCGGATCTGGTGGCGATTCAGACGCTGGCTTGAAGTGACGGGTTACGTCCTATCCTTCGCAGCGGGGCTGCGCAGGATGGGGCATCCGGGCGTTTGTTGATTCTCCCCGGGCATGACAAACGAAAGGGCAGCTAGATGGCTTTGGCCTGGGCCAGCTTCAGAAGGCAGTCGGTGACTTTGTCGTAGTCGTGGCGGAGGACATCGCCCTCGTGGACGAAGTTGCCGGTCACTGGTTCGACGCCGAGGGCTCGAATGCGGTCGAGGTCGGCCTCGATCGGGGCCTGGCCTTCACGGGCATACTGGGCGAGCAGTGAGGGCGAGATCGGGGCTGTGTTGATCAGGGCGTAGTCGAAGATCGGAGCCTGGGTGGCTCCGGCGTGCTGGAGAATCTTCTCGATGTGCTGCGAGGCGGTGAGGCCGAGCGACTCGTTGGCCTGGGTCATCAGGTTGCAGACGTAGACGCGGACCGCGGGCGCTGCGGCGAGGGCTTCAGGGATTCCGCGGACGAGCAGATTGGTGATCAGCGAGGTGTAGAGCGAGCCGGGGCCGATGGTGATGAGATCGGCCGCCTGGATGGCTTCCAGGGTCTCGGGGAGCGGGAGCGCGTCGGAGGGGTCCATCATGAGCTCGACGATGCGCTGGCGGCTGGCGGTGATGTTGGTCTCGCCGGAGACGAGGGAGCCGTCGTCCATGCGGGCGGCGAGGGTGACGTTGGTGTTGGTAGCGGGGTAGATACGGCCGCGGGTCGCGAGAATCTGTGAAGACATTTGGACGGCCTGTGCAAAGTCGCCGGTGATGTGCGAGAGGGCGGCGACGAAGAGATTGCCAAAGCTGTGGCCCTGGAGCTCGCCCTGCTCGAAGCGGAACTGGAAGAGGCGGGAAAGCAGGTGCTCATCCTCGGAGAGGGCGACCATGCAGTTGCGGACGTCGCCTGGGGGCAGCATCTTGAAGTCTTCGCGAAGGCGGCCGGAGGAGCCTCCGTCATCGGTGACGGTGACGACAGCGGCAAGGTCGCGGATGAGGCAGGGTGTGTCGTTGCAGAGCGGGTCGGTTGCGGGCTGGGTGCCTGAAGGAGCGGCAACGTACCGCTTCAGCCCGCGGAGGAGCGTGGAGAGACCGGTTCCGCCGCCGATGGCGACGACGCGGAGACCATTTTGCCGGGGG
>CAZZZQ010000274.1:708-5374 GCA_964658405.1 uncultured Sphingomonas sp. | reverse complement strand
CGTCAGGCTGAAGATCACGCTGAAGACCAGCACAGACGAGACAACCCGCCTGCTGGCGGCGGTGCTGCAACAGCAGTTACGGGCTGCCGGGATCGATCTCCAGCTGCGGTCGGCGGAGTTCGGCACCTTCTACTCCGACATCACGCGCGGCGTCTTTCAGATGTATATCCTGCGCTGGATCGGGAGTAATGAGGATCCGGATATCTTCCGCTATACCTACGACTCAGCGAGCTTTCCGCCGAAGGGTGGAAACCGGGGCCGCTACGCAAACCCGAAGCTTGATGCGTTGTTAAGGCAGGCTTCGATCTCAGGCGATGAGGCGGAGCGACGGAGACTCTACGTTCAAGTGCAATGCATTCTGGCTGAGGATCTGCCTGGGATTCCGTTGTGGTTTCGGAATAACGAGGTCATCCACACCCAACGAATTGATGGGATTGTTCCAGGCGGAATTGGAAACTTCGACTTCCTGCGGCAGGCGCGGGTCACAGGCAGTGATCATTGAAGGGACTGTTTCAGCGGAGAAGGCCCATCGGCGTCAGCCTGTCGGCCTGAACTCGTCGGGATCCTGAAGTGCACTGCGAGTACGTCTACGGGGCTTCATCGTCTCGCAGGACCCTTCTCCGGCGCGCTCATCCCTTCGCTGACGGATGCATCCCCCGCAGGTCGCCGTGTGCTCGACGAAGTTTGCGAGGATATGCCCGTAATCGGCAAGCGCCTCCTGCAGATAGTGCTGCTGGCTGACGGAGGAGAGTCGTGCAATCTCAACAAGCTCCTGCAACTCGTTGACCAAGTTCGACGCTCTGCGAAGCAGTTCAGCGAGAGAGTGACAGGTCGAGCACTTGCACGTTGCGAGTCGGGACATCACGGAGGGGTGAAGTAGATCGCCGTCTAGCTGCTCTTGCGCATCGACTTTGACAATCTTTGGGAGGGTAGCCATTCGTTCGTACTAATCCTAGAGTATCAACAGAATAGTTTCAGTGAATAGAACAAATTCTGCCTGGTTACTTAAGTTATTGAGTGCAGTCTTTTGTTTGTTTCCACTGCCAGATCCAGGAAAGTGTCTACGGGGATGCTCGAAGAGTCCGCATTTCATGCCTGGGTCCGCTCCTCAGCGAGCCCAGGCATGATGCGCTAGTTCTTCGGTTGCTTTTCGACCCCTTTACCCGGATTGCTGGCGTTCACGAGGTCCGGCGTCGACACAGCTCCCAGGGTCATCTTTTGAGCAGTGGTGTCAATGCGCGTGGATCTCGTCAATGGGCTAAGGGTCACTGACTTACCCGTCTCCAACGCTTCGATGATGCCTTCTAGGACACGCACATCCGCGAAGCCCTCTTCGCCATCAGGCTCGGGACGGACATCGTTGAGGATGCAATCTGAGAAGTACTTCATCTCACCGCCAAAGTGATCGGTGTTCTTGAACGATTCGCTGGTCTTCTTCTCGCCGATCGATACGGTCTGCTCCAGGCCCTTGCCAAACATGTAGCAAGGATCAAGCTGTACGCTTCCCTTTTCGCCAATGGCGATGAGGCTGTTTGTCGGGTTGCCAAAGTAGGAGAGGTTGAACTGGGCAAGCCGTTCGCCCGGAAAACGAAGCGTGACCGCGACCGTGTCCGCGAAGTCCTGATCGAGCCCGGATTCAGGATGCTTCGAGCCGGCGGCGGAGACTACCTCGGTCGGCTCGTCGCCAAAGATATAACGCGCCGCGTTTACCGGGTAGGGGCCCATGTCGAAGACAGGACCGGCGAGCTTGCCGGAGTGAGCGCGGTGGTTCGCGGGGTCTACCGGCTGGGCAAACGTCGAGGCAAAGAGGTGAACCTTCCCGAGTTCGCCGGAGCGTACCTTCTCGATCGTATCCAGGGTGGCTGGCTCAAAATGAAGCCGATACGCCACCATAAGCTTGGCCGTGGAGCTCTTCTCCGCTGCGAGGATCTCATTGCACTTCTCTGTTGAGACCTCCAGTGGCTTTTCAGTCAATACATGAATACCGGCGTTGAGGGCAGGGACGATGAACTCTGCGTGGCGCCAATTGGGCGTCGCAAGATAGATCGCATCGAAGGTCCCAGACCGAATCGCCTCGTCGAACTGCTCATAGGTGTAGGTGGCTTCGACGTCGTACTTCGCGCCGAGCTCCTCTGCCTTTACAGGATCTGAGGTCACGAGGGCGGTGATCTCCGAGTTTCCCGTGTGTTCCACGCCAGGCATCATGTCTTCCTGCGCGATATCTCCCACCCCAACGATGGCGTACCGTACCTTCTTCTCCGATTCCAAACCGAGTAACTCTTTGATTCCCATTGCCCTTTTTCCCCTTGTTTCTGCATCTCTAGCGAAGCTTGATGGAGGCTTCGCGAACGCCGCGGCCATCCAGAGACCTATGATGCCGGGAAGCGATATGGAGTTCGGGGAAGTTTAGAGAGCGGAAGCGCACGGTCGAATGCAGGGACCAGTACCTGCAGGAAGCCCTGACGCTGGGTCGCGTCAGGGCTCGGTTGCTGCTCATGCTTGAAGGCAGTCTCGGTTTAGAACCGATACTTGATTGCCAGGAGCATGCTACGTTGCGTGAACTTAGCATCCGTAATGCCGCGAGTCGTGTTTGAGACCTGCGACGCGAAGGTGCTGTTGTTCGCGGTTTGCAGCTTGAGCGTCACAAGGTCTGTGTTGCTGTAGCCGGGTAGAGGGTGGTTGAGGAAGTTGAAGGCAGTTCCGCGCAGCTCGACGGACTGGCTCTCCGTGACATGAAAGCTCTTGTAGATCCCAAGATCCGAGTCAAAGAAGGCAGGCGTGCTCAGATACGGGGCCTGCCGAATGCCGATCTGCCCGATTTGTGGAGCCGTAAAGCAGTCGAGGTTGACGTGCTGGTAAGGCTTCAGCCCGGAGGTAGGGTTGCAGGTAAGGATGGGAAGAACGCTGTTGAAAGGCGTTCCGTAGTAGGTAGATGAGCCAATGGTATGACCAAGCGTTGTGTTCTGAATCGTCAGACCAAGGTTCTGGCTGGTGTTTGCCTGCAGATTGCCGCCAGCCTGCCAGGTTGTCGTTCCCGTCAGGGTCCAACCATTGACAGTACCGTTGAGCACACGGTTGCCATGGAGCGGCGAACCGAGGTCGAAGGCGTACGACGTATTGATGACGTGCGGACGGTCGATGTTCAGAACACCGTAGTCGTTCGCGATGTTGAACGCATCGAGGGTGCTTCCGATGGTGCCGAGCGCCTTCGAGTACGTGTAGTTCACGTTGTAGGAGATACGACCACTCTGCTTGACCAGGCTGAACTGTGCTCCGTTGTAGTTTGCGTATCCAACGTGCGAGTTTACCGAGATCGCGTTTGTGCCATAGCCCTGGTAGAAGGGGTAGTAGTCGGCGATGTTCTGCACGTTCTCCGGATCGACGGGTGCGGGAGCGCCTGTGACCGGATTCGCCTTGAACAACCCGCCTACCGGGATCTTGTTCTGGTTTACAAAGTTTGCACCCGCGACGCCTGAACCGTTGCTCTGACCACCGGCAAGGATGTTCTGCGTCCGATTGCCTACGTAGGCGGCCTCGAACAGCATTCCCTGTGGGAGACGTTGCGACACGGTGAAGTTGTACGCGTAGGTTACGCCCACTTTGTTGTCATTCTGGTCAGTCGCGTAGACGCTTGATGGAAGGCTTCCAAGGTTGGCTGCGTTCGCTCCCAACGCGCTGATTTCGCTCAGCGTAATGGCCTGACCGCCGTTGGAGTTGAAGGTCTTGATACCGAGAGCCGTACCAAGCGGACCTGCGTAGTCGTTGTACTGGTCGTTCCAGCGATACGCTGCCCAGCCTCCACGAACGACGGTCGCTCCGGTTCCGCGAACATCATAGGCAAGCCCGAGGCGAGGCTGGACGAATACTGTCTGCACCGGCGACCCGCCGTTGGGAATTGACTTGTCCAGAGCATGCCAGGAGACGCCCGGGTAGACCTTGTTCGCTCCTACGTCTGCAAGATACTTCTGCGGCTGCCAGACAGCAAGGCCTGTGCCCGAAGCATCCTGCCAACGACCAAGGTGCTCAAGCCGAAGGCCCAGGTTGAAGGTGAGCCGCGGCCGAACCTTCCAGTTATCGAGCAGGTATCCGGCAGCAGTTGTGTAGTGCATGTCGTCAACCGGGTTCGTGTTGTTCTGGCTGAACCCTGATGAGATACCGAGCAGGAAGTTGGCGAGGGGGTTGACCGTGCCGATCGTCTTGCCGGTGATCTGATCCGTCTTGGCGCCGCTTGCGAACGAGAGCGAACCGTTGGTGTATCCGTAGGTTCCCTGCTTGTTGCCTGCCTGGCTCCAGTATCCGCCCGCCTTGAAGGTATGCGAGCGGTAGGTGAAGGTGAAGTCATCCGAGACTGAGGGTGACTTCTTGTTGGAGTTGAAGGTTCCGCCCTGCTGGAAGAGGTCCGGCTGGGAGATATCTGGCAACGTGCGTGGCCCGGGCGAGTTGATGGACGGCGCGACCAGCGACGCAGCGCTGTACACCGTTCCGTAGCTGTAGCCAATGGTGGAGTTATAGGCCGCCTTCAGGTTCTCTGCGGAGAGCGGATTATCAAGCCAGCCAGCGGAGATGCGCAGCTCGTTGGTTGCAGCTGCAGAGAAGATGTGAATCCAGCTTCCGCTGAGCACATGGGAATGGGTGGGGCTGGTAAGAGGGCCACCCGCATAGGGCA
>CAZZZQ010000274.1:0-698 GCA_964658405.1 uncultured Sphingomonas sp. | reverse complement strand
AGTAGATATGAGCGACTGTGGTCGACGTATCCGACCCGTACTGGTAGCTGACGAAGACCTTATTACGCTCGCTCAGGTTGTAGTCGACGCGGCCGCGGTAGATGTAGCCGTTATGGATGTTGCTCGGCTGCAGATAGTAGTTGTAGCCAGCGCCGTTGGTGGAGGGATCCACGTTTGCAGCCGGGAAGAGCTTCAACAGGGCCTGGGCTCCTCCATCGAGATACTGGCTCGGGATCTGTGTCCCGGAGAGCGGCGTTCCATCGGGAGCAAAGCCACCCGTGAGCGGTTGGCAGAAGTCGTTGCCGGAGCTCTTGGCGCAGAGTGCAGCATTCGCAGGATCGCTCAGGCTGAAGTTGCCGGCACGCATCGCGGCCGTCGGAACGTAGGACGTCAGGGGCGAGGACTGCGGCAGGTTCTGACGGAAGGCCTCGTAGCCAGCCCAGAAGATGAGCTTGCGATCATGGTTGAAGTTTGTGTGGGGGATAAGGATCGGACCACCGATGCTGCCACCGGGGTAGTAATAAGACGCTTGAGGACGTGCGGTCGGCGTGGTGCTGTTCTTGTTCTGCCACGTGTTCGCGTTCAAAACTCCGTTTCGGGCATAAAAGTAGGCCTGACCGTGAAAGTCGGAGGTGCCGGAGCGGCTGATGACGTTGACGACGACAGGTCCCTGCGGTGCGTCGGCGCGCAGCCGGTGC
>CAZZZQ010000273.1:0-5401 GCA_964658405.1 uncultured Sphingomonas sp. | reverse complement strand
GGGCTTCTGCGACGCCAAGGACGAAGCGGTCAAGGAGTATCAGCACGGAAAGATCTTCAACAACATGGGGACCATGTTTCCGTGGTTCAGCAACCTCATCGATCAGGATATCGAGCTGCTTGGCGACGACTGGTGGCCCTACGGCATGGAAGCAAACAGAACGGCAGTTGACCTGATCCTCCGCTATCACTACGAGCAGGGCATTACCGACCGGCTCTACACGATCGAAGAGATCTTCGCTCCCGACCTGCTGAAGACGTAGCTCCCGCGGGCGGCTCTTCCTGCCTGGGTCATCACAAGGAAGACTCTTCCATCTTCGTCAGGAGCGCCGTCGATAGCTCAATAATCTGTGACGAGAGCGCAAGCACCGCCTTGGAGCGAAGTGGTGCGCGGTCGCGGTAGGCGTCTTCAATGGCTTGCTTCAGATTCGAGAAGGCAGCGCGCACCGCACCGGTCGCGCCATGTCGGCTTCGGTGTTGAACGACCTCTGCCATTCCTTTCAACAGGGAGCTGATCTCTCTGTCGAAGTTTACGGACGCTTGCAGGACCCGTGAGGGCAGGTCGCGCGGTGAGACCTGGAGCCGATATTGGAGCAGTGCGACCTGTAGAAGAAAGAGCGAGCGCAACTGGGGCTGCCAGTCGAGCAGACGTTCGCGAAATGCGAGGCTTCGGTCGCGGGAGTGGCCAACCTCAAACAGCACGGCGTCTGCCTGTGAGTTGACCGCGGCAAAGTTCTGACTGATCTTATCGCGGAGAGTGCGAATCTTTTTCAGATCGGCCGGCTTGCCATCAGGCCAGGGCCGCGCTAGATGAGCCATCTGCCGCAGGTTATCTGCAAAGAGTTCACGCATGACCTGGACCGCGGGCTTTGAGCCCAGGGTCTCGAAGACCAGCCACATCATGGCCAGACCAAGCAGGATACCCATGACGTTGTCGCGGGCGATCGCCAGGTTGGTCTGCGGAAAGGCACCGCGAAGCTGGATGAGATAGAAGGCAAGCGCCATCTGGGTTCCGAAGTAAGAGAGCCGCGGGCTCGCCGTGATGAACCATGCAGCGATGAGGGTCACCACCACGAACATCACCGTGAATCCAACGATTGTATCGAGGAGCGGCAGGATGAGCACCTGGGATCCGATACCGAGGAACAGGCCTCCAACGATCGAGCCAGAGGTGCGAAGCAACTGCTTCTGCCGCGACGTTCCGATGCTGGTAAGCGCGGTGACCACGCAGGTGAAGAGCGACGGGCTGAGCCCAGGCCAGAAGACCGCGTTGAAGAGAACGTAGCAAAGCACCGAGGCCAGGCAGCCGCGGAGCGCGAACTGCAGATGCTCGGGATTTGTAAAAAGATCGGGCTTGAAGAGAGGCGGCTGCGAGGGGTTGGCTTCATCCAGCGCGAAGGATTGGCCCGCCTCCGGCGCAACGCCCATGCGGAGAAGATTCACGCTTTGCTCGAGACCGAGAAGAATGATCGGTCCATCGGGCCGCATCTCGAGAGGCGGAATAGAGGCCTTGCTATGGACGTCCCGCAGCCTGAGACGCAGCGTCGCGATCATGTCCTCCAAGTGTTTGAGGCGTGGCGCGTCATCCTCAGTAAACCTCTCGAAGTGATGAAACGCAGCGAGGGTATCGACCAGCCTGCCTGCAAGCGAGACGACCGTGCTGAGACGGGCGCTGTTGTGCTGCGAAGTATTTGCACTGATGGCGAGGCGCCGCAGACGTGAGACGCCAACGATTGCAAACTGGCTGAGCTTCTGTGCTGTTTCGTGCTGGATGGAGCCCCGTGCGGACTCGTGCAGGACCTTCTGGATCGCTTCGAGCCGGTCGTCGAGCCCCTCGATGAGCTCATCCTTCGTGTGGAAGAGCGAGAAGACAAACTCAACGAAGACGGTCACCACGATCGCCAACACAACACTTGCTGCCGTCCAGAGATTGGCGATCAGGATATCGGCCTGCGATCCATGCTGGTCCCAGAGCGGCACGGAAAGGACGATGATGATCGCAAAGGCGGTGGCGGCACCATAGTTGGAGATCGCACTGATCCCATAGAAGGCGAGGAAGAAGCTGACGATCACCCAGAGAAAATGTGTCAGCGGATAATCGACGAAAAGAATTGCACCAAGCAGCACGAAGACCAGGCCGATGATGAATGCTGCGAGTGTACTGAGCCCTCCACGCAGAGTGGTCGTAGGCGAGTCGCGTGAAAGCAGCAGCGAATAGAAGCCGCCCACCGCCGCGCCGGGCAGCCGGAACGTGACGATCAGCAGCATGGTGACAGTCGCCGCGACCGTGTATCGAAGAACAAGGAAGCCACGCCCCGGGTACGGCTTCAATTCCTGCTGAAGGAAGCTGTAGAACCACTGCCAGAAGGGGATGGCATGGCGGATCGGTTGAGCGACGGGGCTGGCTTTCAGGCCCTGCTGCTGGCCCGGCTGATCGAGGGCACTCACGAGCTATCGCCCCGGCCGGGTTGGATGGATCACCGCAACCGCAGTCTCTCCAATGCGGAGCAGGCTCGCAGGCGGAGTGTCGATGCGAATGCGGACGGGATAGCGCGCTGCAAGGTGAACCCAGTTCAAGGAGCGCTGGACCGCAGGAAGGCCCGGCGACGCGACACCAGCAACACCGGGGTCAGGCGTGACGCCGTAGCCGATACTTTCGACGATGCCGCGGAGCGGAAGGTTCTCGTGCGACATCAGGAAGACATCAGCCTCCGAACCAAGCGCCACCTCCTTCAGTTGAGTCTCGCGAAAGTTCGCGACCACCCACCACGTACGCGCGTCGATCATGGTGAAGACCTGTGAACCGGTGTGCACGTACTCGCCGACAGAGGTTGTGAGATTCGTGATGTATCCGTCGAAAGGAGCGTACACGCGACAGTTGTTCAGGTTGTACTGTGCCGTGCGAACGGCGGCATCGCGCTCCTGTCGTTGGCCTGTCAGCGGTTCAATCGTCTCGACGCCATTGGCGGCCTGGTCGCGCTGGGCCTCGCGCTGGGCGACCTCCGCGTTCGACTGGTCATAATGAGAGCGATTGGTCTGCACATGTGCTTCGCTCAGCAGGACCTGTGCCTCCGCCTGCTGGACCGCGCGGTTACGCGTCTCCAGCAGGGTGCGCGCCTGGTCAACACGGTCTACTGTTACAAATTGCTGTGCAAGCAGTGGCTCGAGCCGATGCAGATTGTCCGCAGCATAATCGCGATCAGCCTCCGCGCGACGGACTGCAGCACGCGCATCGACGACGTTAGCCTCAGCCTCAGAGATGGTCGTCCCCATCGCGGCACGGTTGGAGGCGCTGCTGATCACGCTCGCCTGTGCGACATGGATGCCACTGATCTGCGAGTTGATATAGCGCCGGCGGTTTTCGATCTGCCCTTCGAGCGCGGCCTGCTGCGAGAGGGCGCGTTCGAGTGCGTACTGATAAGGGCGCTCGTCGATCACGAAGAGCAGATCGCCCGCCTTTACGTGCTGATTATCACGGATCGGGAGCTCCATGATGGGCCCTTCCACCTGCGGGGCCATCCCGATGAAGTTAGCGAGCACCTCTGCATCATCGGTCCGTGGATTGACGACCGCACGTGTAATGGCGATGATGGCCACGATCGTCGTGAGAAGCACAACGCAGCCGAGAAGCAACCAGCCCACGCGGGACTTTGGCTTCTCATCGAAGCTGTCCTGCTGACTGTCCACATCGCTCTTCTGCTGATCTTCATTGCGAGAGCGGCCCTCACCATCTCGCTTCTCATCGTCCTGCGCGCGGGCCTGCTGATCTTCGGTCCTCAGCTTGGTGCAATCGACTTCACTCTCATCGTGGTGCGGTTCATCTGGCAATGCAGGCCTCCGTTCGTGGCGTTATTATTCGAATGCGATCAGCCAGAAGGTGCAGGCGATCAGGAGCGCGATGCAGAAGTAGAAGAGGGGAAGCGCGGGAATCCGCTCTTCCCACCGCGTGCGCGTCAGCACGACCCGTACGAGTGCGGTGAGGAGCATGCCGATGACGATACAAGCGATCCAACCAGGAAAGTAAGAGCCGAGAACATTGAAGGAAGGGGATCGAGCACAGCCCGTTGCCACAAGAAGCTGGCACAAGCCGACAAGTGAAACGGCGCTGCGAGTTCGTGAGTGCTTCTCAAAGATGCTCATGGACGGGCCTTCTGCGAAGCTGATTGCAACAGATCGCCAGTGCGATAGGAGAAGTTGACGAGCTGTGTGAGGAGATTGGTCCGTGCAGTAACATCGCTGCTCAGCGCCTGGGCAAGTGTTCGCTGTGCCGAGACCACATCGACTGTGTCGCGAACTCCAAGTTGGTACGACTTCAACGCGGCGTCATAGGAGGTCTGTGCGGCGGTCACGAGCTCTGCGGCGGCATCGCGCTGGTAGAACGCGGTGCGAACGCTGACATACGCGCTCCACACCTGTTGCTCGATCTCGTCGCGTGTCTCGTCGATCTCTGCCTGGGATTGTTTTACGTTGGCCCGAGCCTCCGCAAGCTGGCTGACCCGTCGGCCGCCATCGAATAGATCCCACTTCAGACTAAGGTTCACGTTCCATTCTTCGAGCGGCCCGGCATACGTGCTGGAGAGGAGATTCTGCCTGCCATAGGCGCGGACCTCACCTCCCTGGCCCTGAAAGTCGACCGTCGGAAGAAATGCGGAGCGCGCCTCACGAATCTCTGCGCGTGCGGCACTCAGAGAGGCCGTGCGTTCCCCGATCTCGGGCCGCAGTGCAAGGCTGCGTTCCGTCGCACCTTGAACGTCCAGGTCGAGATGTGCAGGGGTGTGAAGGTCGCCGAGGGGCTGCACCTTGAGCTCTGCAGAGGGCGCGGCGCCAAGCAGCGATAAGAGGTCTCCGCGTCGCAGGTCAACGTCGCCGATCGCCGCCTGCAGCGTAAAGTTGGCCTGCGCCGCGGCGGCACGCGCTTCGAGCGCGTCTGGCAGCGTAGCGAGTCCCACCGCAAGCCGGGCGTCAACGGCCTCTCGAACAGTCCGGGCATTCTCGAAGTTGACCTGCGAGGCAGCCTGCTGCCCGATCGCATTCAAGAGCAGGTAGTAGCGCCGTGCAGTCTCGAACAGGATGTCAAGATGAACGCGAGTGAAGGCGAAGTTGGCGTTCAGCAACCGCTGGCGTGCTTCCTCAATCCGCGCACCGCGAGCGCCAAAATCGAGGAGCAGGTACTTGACCTGCAGCATCGGCTCGTACAAGCCCAGCGTCTGTCGGACGAAGGCATCGTTGAAGAGCACGCCGCTGCGAGTCGTATTTGCCAGCGCGACGGCGGTGAGAGCAGGAAGCAGGTCACTCCGTGCGATGCCGACCCGCGCCGAGGCGGCCCGCGCGTTCTCCCACGCCGCTCGCGTGGAGGGGTTATGGAGTTCCGCCAGGTCTACAAGCTCCGAAAGCGTGTAAAG
>CAZZZQ010000272.1:0-5428 GCA_964658405.1 uncultured Sphingomonas sp. | reverse complement strand
GTTTCCCTTTAATGTAAGAGCGTCCTTGAGCTGCCGTTTCTCCGGCGAAAAGGTCAGGCTGTATACAGCGGTGTTGGTCTCTCCGAGCGCACGAATCATATCCTCCGGCTTGGTCTTACTTCCGGCATCCTGCGGCTGGCTGATCAGCAGGATCGCACGGCGGGCGTCCGCAGGCTCGTGGCTGAGTAGAGCAAGCGCAGAGGCGACCGCATCGAGAATAGCCGCCCCTCCGTCGCCCGCCTCTGGATGCGTCAACAAACTTCCCAGGGGAGCGACGTCAGTCCTGAAGGACGCCAACAATTCAGGCTGGCTATCGAAGGACATCAGCGCCACCCGATAGGGCGTCTCTCCAAGCAGGCCTTCGAGCATCGTGTCGAGGTGACTGTAGGCCTCGAACTGGCGCGACGCAGATCCACCCGTCTGCATCAGGACTACCAGCGAAAGCGGCTGCGCCCGCATCTCCTCAAGCGTCACGCGCTGAGGGACACCATTGTCCGTGACGCGAAAGTCACCCGCTGCCAGGCTGTAGACGAGTTCGCCCGTAGCGTCCTTCACCAGCGTCGGCACGAGGACGATCGTTGAGCTGGTCCGGATGGTCGGGGTCGCAGAGGTCTGCGCAGGAAGGGAGCCCGCGAGAAGAAGGAGCAGCAAGATCGAATGCAGCCGGGCCATCGCAATCCTCCCTCGCTCCGATGCTAGATGCGGCCAGCCCCGCGGAGCGCGCCGATCTCTTCACTCGTGAAGATGCGCGAGCGAATCAGGAAGCGCACCCCGCGGGAGCCTTCGACGGAGAACATTCCGCCGCGCCCCGGAACGACGTCGAGCGTTAGCTGCGTGTGCTTCCAGTAGTTGAACTGCGACTGGCTCATGTAGAAAGGAACACCCGCGACGGCGCCGAGCAGCACATCCACATCGCCGATCATCAGCTCGCCCTCGGGATAGCACATCGGCGAACTGCCGTCGCAGCAGCCGCCCGACTGGTGAAAGATGAGCGGGCCATGCTCAGTAATGAGGCTGGCGATCAGCTCCTCGGCATAGCTGGTCGCCAGGACTTGTTCGGGTACCGCAGTGGTCGTCTCCATCTAGAAGAATCCCATCGCGTCCGGGCTGTAGCTGATCAGCTGGTTCTTGGTCTGCTGGTAGTGGTCAAGCATCATCTTGTGATTCTCGCGACCGATGCCCGAGGCCTTGTAGCCGCCGAACGCCGCGCCCGCCGGATAGAGGTGATAGCAGTTCGTCCAGACACGCCCGGCCTGGATCTCACGGCCGAATCGATACGCACGATGAATGTCCCGCGTCCAGATTCCCGAGCCCAGCCCATAGAGCGTGTCGTTCGCAATCGCGAGTGCCTCGTCATCATCCCTGAAGGTCGTAACAGAGAGCACGGGTCCGAAGATCTCCTCCTGGAAGATACGCATCTTGTTATCGCCCGTGAAGACCGTTGGCTCGACATAGTAGCCGCCGACCAGGTCACCGTCATGCGCAGCACGCTTGCCGCCGGTCAGCAGCTTCGCCCCCTCCTGCGTGCCGATGTCGATGTACGAGAGGATCTTTTCGAGCTGCTCGCTGGAGGCCTGCGCGCCGATCATCGTGTCGGCGTCGAGCGGGTTGCCGCGTTTGATCTTGTTGACTCGCGCGGTCGCACGCTCAATGAACTGCTCGTAGATCGACTCCTGGATCAGCGCACGCGAGGGTGCCGTGCAGACCTCGCCCTGGTTGAAGGCAAAGAGCGTGAAGCCCTCCAGCGCTTTATCGAAGAGCGCATCGTCCGCGCGAAGAATATCCGCGAAGAAGATGTTGGGCGACTTACCGCCAAGCTCGAGCGTGACCGGAATAATGTTCTGCGAGGCGTACTGCATGATGAGGCGACCGGTCGTGGTCTCGCCGGTGAACGCGATCTTGTTGATGCGCGGATTCGACGCCAGCGGCTTGCCCGCCTCAAGGCCAAAGCCGTTGACGATGTTCAACACCCCCGGCGGCAGCAGGTCCTGGATCAGTTCCATCAGGATGAGGATCGAAACCGGAGTCTGCTCGGCGGGCTTCAGCACCACGCAGTTGCCCGCGGCCAGCGCAGGCGCCAGCTTCCAGGCGGCCATCAGGATGGGGAAGTTCCACGGGATGATCTGGCCGATCACTCCGAGCGGCTCGTGGTAGTGGTAGGCGACGGTGTCGTGGTCAATCTCGCCAATCGAGCCCTCCTGCGCGCGGACCGCGGCGGCAAAGTAGCGGAAGTGATCGGCGGCCAACGGAATATCTGCGGCGGTCGTCTCCCGGATCGGTTTGCCGTTATCCCACGTTTCGACCGTGGCGAGGAGTTGGAGATTGTCGTCGATGCGTGTGGCGATCTGCTCGAGGATCCGTGCGCGCGCCGGGACTGAGGTCTTGCCCCAGGCGGTCTTTGCAGCATGTGCGGCGTCGAGGGCCCGTTCAATATCAGCGGCGGTCGAGCGCGGAACCTCGCAGAAGGCCTTGCCCGTCACCGGCGAGATGTTCTCGAAGTAGTTTCCGGCCTCGGGTGCTGTCCACTGGCCGTTGATGAAGTTGCCGTAGCGCTTCTTGAATTCAACCGGGAAGCCGTACTTTCCAGGCTGAACCTGGCTTGTGGACTGCGTATCGGGGGCGAAGGTGGCCATGCGGGTATCCTCGTGCTGCGGAGTGGGACGGACCTGCGGACAATCCGTCAACGCCGGAAGTGTAGTCCTCCCGGCGAAGCTTTGTCGTCTTGGGCAGGATTGGTGCAGCGTGGTCCGACCAATCTAAGGTACTATTCCCGTGAGCCGAAATGGCCGGGAGTTCTGCGATGAATCTGCGTGGCATAACACTGCTTCTCATAGCGGCAACGGGAACGACGTCATGGGCCGCGGGCCGAAGCTGCGATGTGCGGTCCTACGGGGCCAAGGGCGACGGGGTGACCAAGGACACGGCAGCGATCCAGCGGGCGATCGACGACTGCGCCGCAAAGGGCGGCGGCACCATCACGCTGAAGGCGGGAACCTTTCTAACAGGGCCGATCGTGCTGAAGTCAAAGACGACCCTCGACGTTGCTGCCGGGGCAACGCTGCTCGGCTCACCCGACCACGAAGACTATCCGAAAAAGATCGAGTTCAAGGGGCCGGGCTACCAGGCCCTGATTGGCGCGGTAGGCGCTGACACCGTGGCGATCACCGGCGGCGGTGTCATCGACGGCAACGGCGCTTCGTGGTGGGCCATCGCGCGGACCCAGAAGAACGCCGGCCTGCTGGGGAGCGAAAACACGCGGCCGCGCGGCATCGTCTTCGACCACTGCAAGCATGTGCGGATCGAAGGCGTCACGGTCCAGAATGCGGCCTACTGGCAGATCGTCCCGTACTACTCGGATGACGTGCTGATTCGAAACGTCCGCGTACTCGCCGATCCTCATTCGCCAAATACGGACGCGATCGACCCCTTCAGCTCGAGCAACGTGGTGATCGATCACGTCTATGCCGATGTGGGCGACGACAATATCGCCATCAAGAGCGGCATGATCGACTCGCCCGGACCGGACGCGCCGAGCAAGAACATCACCATCACGGACTGCGAGTTCTATCACGGGCATGGTCTGAGCATCGGCAGTGAGATCGCCGGCGGCGCGCAGAACATCCAGGCGGAGCGGATCAAGTTCGTCGGAACCGACCAGGGAATTCGTATCAAGGCGAATCGCGATCGCGGCGCCGACGTCAGCAATATCTCGTTCAAGGACATTACGATGGAGGGTGTGAAGACCTCGATCCTGATCAGCGAGTACTACCCCAAGGCGCTGCCCGAAGGCGAGGTCGAGAGGGCGCCGGTTGTCCGCCTGACGCCGTTCTTCCACGACATCACGATTGAAAATGTGCGGTCGATCGACAGCGCATGGGCCGGCGTCATCATCGGCCTGCCGGAATCGCCGGTCAAGAATGTGGTGCTGAAGAACGTCGACATCCAGGCGCAAAAAGGAATGCAGATTGCTTACGCAACCGTCACGGGCACAAACGTCCACATCGTTGCCGCCACAGGCGAGGCCTTGACCGTCGCCCCCAGCGCCCACCTGACTCTCAACAGATGAGCCCGTCTTCTACTGGTTATTCCCGACGGGAATCTGCGTCTGAGCTTCGAAGGCCTAACAGGGAACCGATGGATCAAGCGCGGCCTGAACCTCCGCCGCGCTCTTTCCGGTCACACGCAGGGTCTTTGTTCGACTGGTCGCGCCAGTAAGGATCGCAATTCTTGCCCTGGGCAAGCGAAGCGCCTCTGCCAGAAACCCGATCAGCGCTTCGTTCGCGCGGCCATCGACCGGCGGTGTCGTAAGCGAGATCTTCAATGCCTCGGCGTGGGTCCCGGTCACGGCGTCCTTGCGAGCACCCGGATGAATCCGCACCGTCAGGATGCAGCCGTCTTCAACATTCCTCGCGAAGCCGCTCACGCAGCAGGTTTGGGACGCTTGCCG
Organism: uncultured Sphingomonas sp.; assembly: GCA_964658405.1. Lineage (GTDB taxonomy): Bacteria > Acidobacteriota > Terriglobia > Terriglobales > Acidobacteriaceae > Edaphobacter. The sequence goes on along the minus strand of CAZZZQ010000272.1, from coordinate 981 downwards.
AAGATGCCGGTTCCGACACGGACGCAGGTACTGCCCTCTTCGATCGCGACCGCGAAGTCGTTCGACATCCCCATCGAGAGCTGCGTCAGCGCCGGGTAGACCCTCTGCTGCTCGTCGCGAAGGCTGCGTAGATGCTGGAAGTACGGGCGCGCGATCTCCGGATCTTCGGACCATGGCGGCACCGTCATCAGGCCGCTGGGAACGATCTGCTCGAGCGTGGCGATCTGCGCGAGCAACGCCGGAAGATCTTCAGGCGCGAGGCCGTGCTTCGACTCCTCGTGGCTCAGCTTCACTTCGATCAGGATGGGCAGCTTCTTGTTCAGGGTTTGCGCCGCGCTGTTCAGCCGTTGCGCAATCTTGAAGGAATCGACCGTATCGATGGCGTCGAAGAGCTCTGCGGCGCGGGTGGTCTTGTTCGACTGCAGCGGCCCGATCAGGTGGTACTCCGCCGGCTCGGCGAGCGACTGCAGGTGAGGGAACTTCTCCGCAAACTCCTGCACGCGATTCTCGCCGAAGACGCGCTGCCCGGCGGCATACGCCTCGAGCAGGGCCTCGACCGGATGAACCTTGCTGACGGCCATGAGCGTGACCTCCGACTCGGAGCGGTTGGCCTGGCGACAGGCGCTGGCGATCTGGTCACGCAGATGGGCAAGGTTTGCTTCGATAGACATACTAGTGGCATCTTATCGTTAGAAGGATTTTGGAGGGTTTATGCTCAGCCTGCGATGTTGTCCCACCAACGCTGCCCGATGTTGCTGTTGAGCCCACGGGCCAAGCTCGCAGAGATTTCTCAGCATAACTCCAGCGCACTCTACACCTGCTCCCAAAGGATGAATGACTATGTCACTACAGATTGGCGATATCGCGCCTGATTTCACGGCGCAGAGCACCGAAGGCGAGATCAACTTCTACGACTACATCGACGGCCACTGGGCCGTGCTCTTCTCGCACCCGAAGAACTTCACCCCGGTCTGCACGACG
>CAZZZQ010000271.1:0-5470 GCA_964658405.1 uncultured Sphingomonas sp. | reverse complement strand
GTGGATTCCGTAATTTCAACCCGACCCAGCCCCATGGAGCGATCTTCTACCAGGGCGGCAACGGGGCGCTCAATGCCACGATCTACTCGCTGACCGGCGCGGCCGATCCGAAGCCCTCCTATAGCTCGAATCGCTTCGGTGTCAGTTTTACCGGCTCCCCGTCCATCCCCGGTGTCCTCAAGGCGAACTCCAAGCAGTTCATCTTCCTGAACGTAACGGGTCAGCGAAACATCAATCCGCAGAACTTCTACGGAACAGTCCCGACGCTGGCGGAGCGTGGCGGCGACTTCTCCGGCCTGACCCAGACCGTCAACGGCGTCGCGCAACCTGTCCTCCTCTACAACGCGCTGACCAACCAGCCGCTCCCGAATAATACGATCCCTGCCGCCCTGATCTCCTCCCAGGCGAAGGCGCTGCTGCAGTACTACCCTGCTCCGAATATTCCCCTGGTCGGCACGCAGGGCTATAACTACCAGACCATTACGACCGCCGGATCAAATGCGACCCAGGCGGCGCTGCGCTACGTTCGCAACTTCGGCCAGCAGCCGAGCTTCGGCGGGCGTGGCGGCGGTGCCGGGCGGCGGGCGGCCAACGCTCCGAAGTCCCTCCGCCAGAACATCAACTTCAACGGCAGCTACTCGCACACCGCCTCCGACCTGCGAAACATCTTCCTCCCCCTTGGCGGCGCGACGGAGGTCACCGGATATGGCATCACGGCGGGCTACACCATCGGCTACGGCCGCATTACGAATAACGCCTCGCTGAACTGGAATCGCTCGAACAGCGCGACCCGGAACTACATGACCAACGGCAGCGTGAACCCCGCGCTCCAGGCCGGCGTCACGGTCGGGAACGCGGCTGTCCAGAGCAACCCCTTCAACTACGGGGTTCCGTCGCTGACCTTCTCCGGCTTCACCAGCCTCGCCGAGACCTCGCCCAGCCAGACCATCGGCCAGACCATCTCCTTCAGCGACTTCGTCAGCTGGATCCACAAGAAGCACAACATGCGCTACGGCTTGGACATCCGCCGAGTCCACTCCGACAGCATCGGATCGTCGAACGTCCTCGGCTCCTTCGTCTTCACCGGCTTCGCGACCGAGAGCCGTGCGGCCCTGCTTGCATCGCAAACCTCGACCAGACAGGCGGCCAGCGGCTCCGGATTTGCCGACTTCCTGCTCGGGCTGCCGCAAGAGGCGGCGGTGCAGGCCGGACTTGAGAAGACCTATCTGCGCGCCAACGTCTTCGACTGGTACGCCCAGGATGACTTCCGCGTCCTCCCCAGCCTGACGCTGAACTATGGCGTCCGCTACGAGTACTTTTCACCCTACGTCGAGAAGAACAACCGGCTGGTCAACCTCGACCACAACGCCGACTTCACCGCGGTGTCAGCCGTGCAGCCGGACCAGATCGGGCCCTACAGCGGAGGCTTCCGCCGTTCGCTCGTCAACCCGGACCGGAACATGTACTCCCCTCGATTCGGCTTCGCCTACCGCGTGAAGCACCTGAAGGACACCGTGCTGCGCGGCGGTTACGGGATCAACTACAACACTGGGCAATACGCCACATTCGCGCGGCAGCTTGCCTTCCAGCCGCCCTTTGCGGTCACCCAGACCAACATCGTCGGCCAGCAGGGATGCACGCTCCTCACCCTTGCGAACTCCTTCAACTGCTCGACCGCAGCGGTGCAGAATAACTACGCCGTCAACGAGAACTACCGGCTGGGGCGTGTACAGATCTGGAACCTCGATGTGCAGCACACCTTCCCGCTCGGCATCGTCACGAACATCGGCTTTAATGGTGCGAAGGGTGGCAACCTCGATATTCTTCGCGCTCCGAACCGCACCGCCACCGGCCTGCTGAACAGCTCCGCGCAGGCCTATAACTACGAAGACTCGCAGGGCTACTCACGGTTCGAGGCGCTCAGCATCAACGTCCGCAAGCGTATGCAGAAGGGTGTCTCGGTCCAGGCGACCTACCAGTGGGGCCACTCGATCGATAACGCCTCCTCGATCGGCGGAACGACGCCAGTGCCGGCCCAGAACGACCTCGACCTGAACGCGGAGGAGGGCAACAGCTCCTTCGACATCCGCCAGAAGGTGACGGGCAACTGGGTGGCCGAGCTGCCGTTCGGACCGAACCGCGCCTTCTTCACCAAGGGTGGCTTCTGGTCGAAGGCACTCGACGGCTTCTCCATCTCGGGTGACTACACCTTCGCGACCGGGACCTACTACACGCCGCACTACCTGGCGACGGTCTCGCAGGTAAACACCGGGACCACGAACACCCTGCGCCCTGACCGGAACTTCGCCGTCCCCATCGCCGGGGCCGGACGCATCCAGAGCTGGTTCAACCCCGCCGCCTTCACCTCACCGGCGAACGGTTATGGAACAGCGTCGCGCGGGTCGATCGAAGGCCCCGGGACGGTCGCCATCGACGGATCGCTTTCGCGGACGGTCGCCCTCGGCGAGACACGATCCTTCGAGGCGCGCATCACCGCCAATAATGTCTTCAACACGGTGCAGTACTCCGGAATCAACACCACGCTGGACTCGAATACCTTCGGCCAGGTGACCTCGACCGCCGCCCAGCGGACCATTCTTTTCATTGGACGATTCCGGTTCTAAGCCACGCCTTTCAGGAGCACGATGATGCGCAGCAATACAGAATGGACCGGACGGGCACTCCGCGCAAAAGGCAGAGGAGCCGTGGCTGCCCTGCTTGCATTGCTGATCGCGGGCGCGCCGGCGTGGTCGCAGCAGCAGGGCGGCTCCGGAACCTTCACGCTCAAGGTCCAGACCGACATCGTGCTGACCAACGTCGTCGTCCGCGACCGAAAGACCGGCGCGGTTATCAAGGACCTCAAGGCAAGCGACTTCACCATCCTTGAAAACGGCAAGCCCCAGAAGATTGCCAGCTTTGACTACCAGAATGTTGACCAGGCCGCCGTCCTCGACGAGAAGACCACGGTCGCCGGCAAAGCCTCGATCGCCGATCTGCTCGACCCGCACCTCGCTGCGAATACCGGCCAACTGCACGACCATCGGCTGATCGTAATGTTCTTCGACCTGAGCAGCATGCAGCCTGAGGATATCGACCGCGCCGTCGAGGCCGCGCAGGACTACATCAACAAGAAGATGCAGCCCGCGGACCTCGTCGCCGTCGCCAGCATGGACACGAGCCTGAGCATGGATCAGGACTTCACGGCCGACAAGACCGCCCTGCTGACCGCCGTCGGCAAGTACAACGGGACCGAGGGTACCGGCTTCGCCAACGGCAACGAAGGCGGGACCTCCGGCGGGACGGCCGACAACGGAGCGACCTTCACCGCGGACGACAGCGAGTACAACGCTCTCAATACCGACCGCGAGCTCTACGCCATCCGCACCATCGCAAAGAGCCTCGAACGCGTCGATCAGCGCAAGAGCATGCTCTACTTCAGCGGCGGCCTGACGCGCCAGGGGATCGAAAACCAGGCAAGCATGCGAGCCGCGACCAACGAGGCGGTGAAGGCCAACATGGCCATCTACAGCGTGGACACGCGCGGGCTTGAGGCGCTGCCGCCGGTCGGAAACGCCTCCACCGGCAGCCTCCGCGGAACGGCTGCCTACAGCGGCGGCGCAATGCAGAGCATGCTCGATGCGAACTTCGGCTCACAGGAGGTCCTCGGGACCCTCTCGGCCGACACCGGCGGCAAAGCCTTCTTCGACTCGAACGACTTCGGCCCGGCCTTCCAGCAGATTCAGCACGACACCGAGGCGTACTACATCCTCGGCTTCCGCTCGACCAACACCGCCCGCGACGGCGCCTATCGCCACCTGACCGTAAAGCTCAACCGCGCCGACGCGAAGATCGACTATCGCCCCGGCTACTATGCGCCCGCAGACTTCCAGCATTCGAAGACGGAAGACCGCGAGTTGCAGCTAACCGAGCAACTCCGCAGCGACCTCCCCGCAACCGACGTTGCCGTCTATCTGCAGGCGCTCTACTTCCGTCTCGAGGACAACAAGTTCTTCGTCCCGATTTCGCTGATCATCCCCGGGTCGCAAATTCCGTTCCTCAAAAATGGCGATCGCGACAAGGCTACGATCGACATCATTGGCAACGTGAAGAACGCCGAGAATATTCCCGTCGGCAACGTGCGAGACACGGTCAAGCTTGCACTCGACGCCTCGCAGCAGGTCCAGCGCAAGAATATCCAGTACTCCACCGGCTTCACGCTCGCGCCCGGAAAGTACCACCTGAAGTTCGTCGTCCGCGAGAACCAGACCGGCGCGATGGGCAGCTTCGAGACCGACCTGCAGGTTCCCGATCTCCGCAAGAATCCGTTGAAGCTGAGCTCAATCGTGCTCGCCAGCCAGCGCTCTCCGAGCACCGCCAAGAAGAGCGATAACCCGCTCATTCGTGACGGCCAGGAGTGGATCCCGAACGTTCCGCACGTCTTCCGCCAGGACCAGCACCTGTACTTCCTCTACGAGGTCTACGATCCGTCAAAGCAGAAGGGTGCGCCCGCGCAGGCCGCCTCGCCCGGGCTCTCGCGCCGCGCTGGCGGTCCGGTGCGCGTGCTGACCAGCATCGAGTTCATGACCGGCGGGACCAAGGTCTACGAGACACCGCTGGTTGAGGCGACCGAGATCAACATCCCGGAGCGCGGTGCCGTGGCCTTCCAGTTCGACGTGCCGCTGGCGCAGTTGAAGCCCGGCAGCTATGTCTGCCAGGTCAACGTCATCGACGACGCGGGCGGCAGCTTCAGCTTCCCGCGGCTGGCGATGATGGTGACGGCTCCGTCCAACCCGGCAGCGGCGCCAACCGCAGCACCGCCGCCTTCCACACCTCCTTCGGGGACGGCACCGACGCTTTAAAAATGATGTTTGACATCGCGCGGAGAAGTGGCGCATGATACTTTGCGCTCGCCCTGGTGATCCACCATGCGCTCTCTAAAACTGCTCTTCGCCGCCCTCCTGCTCGCCGGAACTCTCCCGCTCTTCCCCTCCCTGCTGCATGCCCAGGCGCTCGATGCGAGTCACGTCTCCCGCGATCGACGGCACAACGATCCTGACTGGCTGAGCGTCGAAGCGCATCTGCCGGACCCGGCAACCGCCTCCCCGAAAAAGCTGGAGGAGCAAGCCGATCTGCTCCGCGTTCGCCTCTTCCCGGAGGACGCGCTCGACTACTACAACTACGCGATTAAGCGAGGCGGCTGCACCTCCATGCTGCTGAACAAGATTGGCCTCATCGAGCTTGAGCTGCGCAATATCGTGCTCGCGCAGGGCTACTTCAGGCAGGCCGTCAAGATCGATCACGGCAACCCCCAGGGTTGGAATAACCTGGCCGCAACGGAGTACATCGAGCGTGAATACAGTGCGTCCGTCAGCGATTACAAGCATGCGGTCAAGCTGGATAAGACGGTTGCGGTCTTCCACGCCAATCTCAGCACGGCCTACTTCGAGACCGGTGGGTACAAGAAGGCGAG
>CAZZZQ010000270.1:4421-5482 GCA_964658405.1 uncultured Sphingomonas sp. | reverse complement strand
ACGGTCCGGTGGCAACAAATGGCATTACGATCTCAATGACCCACTGCCTGAGTTTCGGATTCGTAGCGGTCACGTTCGCGGTCTGAAGTCAGCTACGCCCAGGCTCTCTTTTGGAGGGCTGATCATTCCGGATCGCGTGTCCCTCTCGGAAGGGCTGGAGTTCGTCGACAACAAAGCCCCAATCCGAACCTTGCCGTTTCCCTTCAATGAGACGAAGACGACATCGCTCAATTCGTTTACCAGGATAGATTTGACTCTCACGCCTCGGCAGACTCTAACCACTACCTTTCATGCGGCTCCGCAGAACACACGATATGCGAACCTGGACTTCTTCAACCCCCAAGAGGTGACTCCGAACGACGACACCCGTACCTATACCGGTGCCATCACACATCGCCTCGCTATCGGAGATGCTCTTTAGCAAAGCATCTTCTCTGTGGGGGAATTCACCACCACGATCACTTCGCAAGGCAATCTAGGTATGTCCGTTCTTCCGACTGGCAACAGCGGAAACTACTTTGCAAATCAGCAGCGGCATTCCCGGCGCTTTGAATGGAACGAGTTGTGGTCCCTTAAGCCTATCAATGGCCTCGGTATTCACAAGATTCAAGTTGGATCTTCGTTTGCACGGGTGATAGACGAGGGACAACTCAACGCAAGGACCATCACCATGTTCGACAATCAGGGCGTAAAGATCCGCACCATTGGGTTTACCAGCGGAAGCCCATATGATCGAAGCGACGAGCAACCGGCTGTCTTCGTGCAGGACCACTGGAATTCTAAATCACATTTTGCGATCGATGCCGGCATCCGTGTGGAAGCACAGACCATCACGGCAACAACTCGTCTTGCTCCCCGAATTGGATTTTTCTGGAATCCGTCCAAAGACGGACACACCACAATCAGCGGAGGAGTTGGTACGTTTTATGACAGCGTACCCCTGAATGTGTATGCCTTCACTCGGTACCCAGAGCAGATCATCACGAACTATTTGCCAGACGGTACGATATCAGGAAGTCCCCAACACTATCTTAATCTGACTTCAGAGGCAGTCGCGTCAG
>CAZZZQ010000270.1:0-4411 GCA_964658405.1 uncultured Sphingomonas sp. | reverse complement strand
GGACCCGCACATCGGGAACTTCGCTCCGTACACTAATGCGTGGAACCTTCAGGTACAGCAACGACTTTCAGAACATTTGACGATGCGAGCAAAGTACCTTGAGAGTCATGGAAGTGGTCTGGTAACGATCTCCCTTGAGGTTGTACAAGGGCAGAACGCCTATGTGCTTGGAGGCGACGGGAGTTCACGTTATCGCCAATTTGAGCTGACAGCCCAGGTTTCGCTTCGGCGGCCACCAAGTTCTACGCCTCCTACGTCCACAGCCTCTCTGAAGGTTCGCTCAATGAATCAGATACCTACCTGGGCGACTTCTCCTCGCCTTTCATCCGAGCCAATCTGTATACCAATCGAGCGGGAGATCTCCCGAACCGCTTCTTGACGTGGGGTAGTGTGGCGCTTCCATGGAAGATCAGCGTGTATCCGATGATAGAACTGCGCAATGGTTTCCCTTATCAATCGGTTGATGTCTATCAGAACTACATCCAGAACATGAAAGCGGATAGTGCTCGCCTTCCTACCTATTTTGCTGCGGACGCCTGCGTCGCGAAGGACGTCAAGTTGAACTCCAAGTACACCCTAAGACCATCGATATCGATTACCAATATCACCAATCACTTCAATGTACTTCAGGTTCACACCAACGCTGCCGACCCGCAGTATGGTCATTTCTTTGGGAACTATGATCGCCACAAGCGTTTCGATCTCGACATCGTCTTCTGAGCGGTATATTTTGCGTCGAGCGATACAAGATAGCGAAGAGAGTGGGAGAACAATGGTCCGGCGGTATGGCATTGGTCAGCCCGATCTTTTGTACCGTGGAGTGCCAGTGTAGCGCAGCTTCTTGAAGGGCCAGCATTTCTATACCAAGGTCAGTGTTAGTCTTCAGCCGGTTGAAGCGCCTGAAAATATGTACCAAGTTGAAGGGTTAGTTTTCAGCTGGTTTGAGTTGTAGCCAAATCGCCGGCGAGCCGCGATCTGGCTGGCAAATTCTTCTGGTGTCCTGTAGTCGAGAGCCCTGTGAGGACGACACACATTGTGTTCCCGTCGCCAGGCTTCGATGAGCTGTCGGGCATCTTCCAGATTGCTGAACCAGTCTGTGTCGAGGCACTCGGAGCGGAAGGTTCCGTTGAAGGACTCGCAGAAGGCGTCGTCTGTTGGCTTACCTGGGCGAGAGAAGTCGATCTTCACTCCATTCCTGTAAGCCATAGGTCCATCATCTGGCCAGTGAACTCCGCGCCGGAGCACCACACGAAGCACTTGGAAGGAAGGCAGCGAAGCGGATCGAGGACCAAGATCCGATTCGCTGGGCCATGGCCGGCCGTAGGTCTCCTAAGCTGAACGTATGCCTACCTTCACTTCAGGAGAGAACCAGCCATGTCCCTTGTCCAGCTAATCAACCGTCCACCGTTCTGGTAGCGATCGATGTTGCCAAGCTCCGTCACAATGTTCTTACTGGCCGAACCCGCCTGGAGCGGCCGCCTTAACGCAGCCGACCGTCGAGGATCACGCCCATGATCCACAGCCACATCAATCCCTATGGCAGTTTCCGGCTCGACCTGAACACCCGCTTGCCTCTCGAACCGCCGCGTTTCGGACCGCAATCGGCCGGAGCCAAGCTCCTGCTCGGTTACGATCAACTGACCGGATGACAGATTGCCCCTAATAGGACGAAAGCCAAGTCGCCGACTGAACGGAAGGGCCTCCAGGTCGGGTACCTGCGCGTGAGTGCGCTCGAACAGAAGGAAGTCCGTCAGCTCGACGGCCTAGAACTGGACAAGCGGTTTACCGATAAGGTCTCTGGCAAGGATCGGAACCGGCCCCACCTAGAACAGATGATCGAGTTCGTCCGCGAGGGCGACACCGTGTTCTGCCATTCGATGGATCGCCTTGCTCGAAACCTTGATGATCTCCGACTCCTAGTGGAGAAGCTCACCGGGAAAGGCGTTAAGGCCTGCTTTGTGAAGGAGAGCCTAACGTTCACTGGGGAGGACTCGCCGATGGCGAACCTGCTTTTGAGCGTGATGGGCGCAATTGCGGAGTTCGAACGGGAGCTGATTAAGGAGCGGCAGCGAGAGGGAATCGCGATAGCGAAGAGACGCGGTGCCTACGCTGGCCGAAAACGAACCCAAACAGCGGCTCAGGCTGTCGTCCTGCTTGAACGTATTGCAGCCGTGGAGTCGAAGACGAAGCTTGCAAACGAGCTGGGCGTTTCCAGAAACACCATCTATATGTATGCGACCCGGGGAGGGGAGTGATGCGCGTTCTGGTTGATGGTCTGGACACAGTGATCGAAGGCGAAGTGATCGGCGGCGAGCTGCTGGATGGCCAAAGCGGAAGATTTGATCTGGAATCCGAGTTCACGGTGCGTTGCAACGATGGCGCATGCTTCACCGTTCATGGCTGGCTGGTCGATGTTGAGATTTTGAATGAAACTGCGGAATGGGTGATGTGAGAACGAGACGCCTGATGCAGCGATCGATCCGTTGTCCATTCGGGAATGAAAAGATTCTCGCCCTAGGCCTCTGTGCGACCTGCTACACACTGAAACGGCAAGAAGAGGAGTATTTCGGCGGGTTGCGTGAAGCGGTTCTGGAGCGGGACGGCTATGCAAGGTGAGCACGATACCGAGAGCCAAGCCCGCCGCCGCAACCAACGGCACGGAGCGAGCACCAATCTCCTCTAACTGCTTTAGCGACGCCACCAACTCATACGGCGGCTCGAACGCAGAGGCGATTGCCCGGAGACTGAAGTAGCTCATCTCTCCGGCATTTGTAAGGAATTGCTTTGGATTCGGCACTTGGACGACCTCAGTCGGTAGCAGCTTACAGGAATTCCCTCAGAATTCGTAGGTAAAGCACGTTGGTGGCAGAGTTTGACCATGAATCAACAACTTACAGTGAACGTCACACGAGCCTTGAAACAAAGCATGGTGCTGAGCTAAGCCCTCGAAAATCCCCCGCCGATCCCTTGGTCGGAGCCAGTGATGATAGGAACTTTGTTGGGGAGATTTAGCACCGAATCGCCCTGCCCCTAAGAGAGCGGCACGTACCATGGGATCGTTTACTGCCTTTTGAACTCACTTTGATTTGCTTGTCGGTAAAGGGTGATCTCAGGTGATCTGAATCTTGTATCGCAAGATTGCCTCTTCTGAAGAGACCAAGTTTCGGGTTACTGGAAAACCCTGTTCTCGCCATGCATTGAGACCGCCTGCAAGCACCTCGATCTTCCGGACGCCATGTTTCTTTAGGTTCATGGCCACACGGCAGCTTCTGAAATGGCCGGGAGAGGCACAATAGAGAACAACATCCAGGTCCGACGGAAACAAGACATGGCGAGCCTCGCGAACTCTGCTGATATTCAAGCGAACGGAGGTCGGAATTCCTTCGGCTCCCTCGGTCCCTTCCTCATAGCTCAGCAGGTCGAGAATGAGGAATTTTTCGCCATTGTTGATCTTCTGCGAGAGGCGGCTTGGTTCAATGCGGTGGAGACGAAGACTTCGGCTCACCGGGATGAACCTCAACGTATGCCAGATCATATATATATGGCTAAGGGTATGCCAAGTGCAATCACTAGGATTCCGGCAAATCGGCTTACTGCAACGGCAATGCCGTTAAGCTGCCGGCTGAAGAGGAAACCAATTCCGGCATATGTGACCGCCCAAATCGCTGAACCACCGCTATCGTAGACCAGAAAACGAGCAATGCTGCATTCCGACGTCCCCGCCAATGGTGGCGCCACAACGTCGATGCCGGGAATGAACTTGGCGACGAGCAAACAGCGAAGGCCATACTTATTGAAGGTGCGCTTGGTCTTGCGAATCTGCTCATTAGGGTCAGCGGAGAAGAAGGCCAACAATCGGAGCACGCGACCGCCATTTTTTCTTCCAATGATGAACCATGCCGTGTCGCCGAGCAAGCAAGCACCGATTGCGAGCCCTACAACAATCGGGAAGCCGAGCTGTCCCGTGTGACAGAGTGCTCCGGCAGCAAGTAGAAACAAGACGCCGGGGACTGGCATAGAGAGCTGATTGGCGAAGACCGCGAAGAAGAGGACGGGATAGGTCGTGAGAAGAAGATAGTGATTCATGTGCCGATAACCCTCCAGCCTTCGGGAGATACCCTCTAGAAGTGCACGGTTGGTTCAACGGACATTCCTGGGCGGACCTTTTCGATTCCGTCCTGATGCGGGTCCAGCCGAATCCGTATGGGAAGACGTTGAATCACCTTCACGTAGTTTCCGGTCGCGTTTTCTGCCGGTAGGACGCTGGCGCGATCGCCGGTTGCGGCCGAAAGGCTTTCCACGTCTCCTGTGAAGGAACGGTTGAGGGCGTCTATCTTCACCGTGACCCTCTGGCCCACATGCATCTTGCGAAGCTGCGTTTCTTTGAAGTTCGCGGTGATCCAGGGTGCAT
>CAZZZQ010000269.1:0-5491 GCA_964658405.1 uncultured Sphingomonas sp. | reverse complement strand
AGCCGCTCCGCTTGTCGACTCATCGGACCGAGGAGAGTGAAATGTCGTTCCGCCGTCTGCTGATCCGCATCCTCCAGGGGTTCGCCGCCCTGCTCGTCCTCGCTTATATCGGCGACTGGGCGACGCTGCACACGCGCATCGGTCACGGGACCGCCTTCCAGACCCTCCAGGTCCACGAGTTCCTCAATACACCTCTGAAAGGTCAGAAAGAGGAGTACGACTACGTCGGCGACTATCCCGTCACCTGCAGCAACTCCCTCTTTCCGCAGGCTGGTAATAACCCCTGCTGGTGGGTCACGCGGCACACGACGGTCTGGCAATAACCGGGCGGCAACCCGCGCATTTCTTTACAATCGAGGCATGAGCGTCGCAGAGCTGACCTTCGAGCACATCCAGACCACCGTCAAGTCCGGCGGCCGGATCGACGGCGACGAGGCCCGCTGGCTTTGGAAGAACGCCTCGACCGCCGAACTGTGCGCACTCGCCATGCAGGTCCGCGGCCGCTTCCACGCTCCAAACGCCTGCACCTACATGATCATGCGCATCATCAACTACACGAACGTCTGTGTAGCCCAGTGCGACTACTGCGCCTTCTACCGGCTCCCCGGCCAGGAGGGCGGCTACGTTATGGAGCAGGCCGAGGTCTTCCGCAAGCTCGATGAGCTGCTCACCCTCGGCGGCGATCTCGCAGCCTTTAACGGCGGCTTCAACCCGCATCTCCCGCTCAGCTACTACTGCGACCTCTTCCGCAGCATCCGCGACCGCTATCAGGATCGCGTCGAGTTCTACGCCCTCACCATCGCCGAGTTCATGTACCTCGCCGACCATGCGAAGCTCGACTACGCCACCACCGCCGAGCGCTTCAAAGAAGCAGGCGTCCGCTGGATCACCGGCGGCGGCTCCGAGATCCTCACCGAAGACTTTCGCAAGCGGCACAGCAAGTTCAAATACACGGTCGCCCAGTACTTCGAAGCCCAGCGTGCCATCGTCGCCGCCGGCCTCCGCACCACTGCAACCATGGTCATCGGCTTCGATGAAACCTTTGAGGAGCGGCTCGAGCACCTCGAGCGCACACGCCAGTTCCACGATGAGACCGGCGGCCTCGCCAGCTTTCTCTGCTGGACCTTCAAGCCCTACTTCACGCCGCTCGGCGCACAGCTCGGCACCATCGAGATCGGCACCGGCGAATACCTCCGCCACCTCGCGCTCAGCCGGATCTTCCTCGACAACATCCCCCACATCCGCACCTCCGTCCTTACCCAGAACGAGCGCGCCCTCGAGGGCCTGGCCTATGGGGCCGACGACTTCGACCTCCCCATCGAAGACGAGGTCACCCAGAAGGCCGGCGCCACCATCAACCTGAACTTCGACCGCATCCTCGACGTCGCCCGCCAGCTCGGCTTCACCCCTACCTACCGCCACGTAGCTCGCTAAAAACTCGCCCCTGAGCGAGGCCGAAGGGCCAGCGGGTTTTCTCGCCCAAAAATAAAACTCCGCCGCAACCTAACCGCCGCGACAACTCCTTGTCTAATCGGGCGAATGGACAACGTGGAGAAAGACGCGATCAGGCAGACGCTTGCCGGCAACCGGGATGCCTACCGTGTGCTGATGGATCGTCACTTCCGCGCCGTCTTTCGAGTCGCCTTCCGCGTCACCGGCAACGAAGCCGATGCCGAGGAGGCCGCGCAGGAGAGCTTCCTGCGCGCCTACAACAAGCTCTCCACCTTCCGTCAGGATGCACACTTCTCCACCTGGATCATCAGGATCGCCATGAATACCTCCATCAATCTCGTCGAGCGCCGCAACCGCGATCTCTCCCGGCACGGCTCGCGCATCGCGGACGAGACCTCCGCCGCAGACGGCACCATCCAGCTCGCCGACAGCGCCGCCGGCCCCGAGCAGATCCTCTTCGACGCCGAATCCGCCACCCTGCGCCACGCCGCCATGGCCGCCCTCACCCCAATGGAGCGCACCGCCTTCACCCTGCGCCACATGGAAGACCTTCCCCTCGCCGAGATCGCGACCGCCCTCAACATCCCCACAAACTCCGTCAAACAGGCCGTCTTCCGTGCCGTCAGCAAGCTCCGGCTCTCACTCGCACCCCTCGCAGGAGGTATTCGATGAACGCCACACACCATCCCTCCGAAGACGATCTGATCGCCTACCAGCTGCACGAGAGTACCGACGCCCCGGCAATCCGCACCCATCTCGAAAGCTGCGCGGTATGCGCAGAGCTCTCCGCCTCCATCGCCGAGACCCTCCGCGTCTACTCCGCCGAGCCGGTCCCGGAGCCCGACCTCGATCGCAGCTGGCAGCGGCTTCGCAGCAACCTCAGCGTCCTTACCCCCGCCTCGAAGAGCCGCTTCCGTCTTATCCTGTGGCCTGCCGCCGGCCTCGCAGTCGCCGCACTGGTCCTGCTCACGGTGATAGCGATCCGGCCAAAAGCCACGCACGTCTTTCACACGCAGATCAACACGCAGGCCGCCCTGCACCCCGCCGGTCCGCTCACCGAGGCCCCGACCGATCCGCAGATTGCCACCCACCTCGACAACGCCGAGCGGCTCCTGACCGAGGTCAACCACACCAACGGCCCGCTCGATGAGACCACCCGCACCCAGGCCCACGATCTGCTGCTGAAGAACGCTGTCTACGTCCAGACCGCGCACAGCCACGGTGATCTTGGCGAGGCGTCGATCCTCGAAAACCTGGGCCGCGTCCTCACCAGCATCGACCACGAGCCCACCGAAGACCGCGGGTGGCACCTCCGCGTCGAGCTCAATACCAACGGCCTCCTCCTCGACATTCGCATCCTCCGCCAGAACGATCTTCGCCAATAAGGAACCCCACCATGACCCTCACGCTCAACAAAACCAGTCTCTGCTCGACACTCCTTGCTCTCATAACTGCCGCCTCGGTCGCTTCTGCCTGCTCCCTTGCCCCGCTGAATCCTACCGGCCCGGACGATAAAGGCGCCTACGCCGCCGGCACCCGCGCCATGAACGAGCATCGCTGGAGGGACGCCGTCCTCTCCTTCGACCAGGTCGTCGACGCCCGTGCGCGGAACACCGACGCTGCTCTCTACTGGAAGGCCTACTCGCTGAACAAGCTGGGCAACAAGCCGCTCGCGCTCGCCACCTGCTTCCAGCTCCGCTCACAATATAAAGCCAGCTCCTGGAACAAGGACTGCTCCGCGCTGTCGATCGACGTCAACGTCCCCGTCGATGTAGACCCCCGGGTGAACGTCGTGATCAACGATGAGGGCATGAGCCGTCCGCCACGCTCCGGCGAGCGCGGGGTTGAGCCGGGCTCGGACGCCGACCTGAAGATCCTCGCCCTCAACTCGCTCCTCAACCAGGATCCGGCCCGCGCGATCCCCCTTCTGCGCGGCCTGCTTGCCGGCAACCAGCCGATGAACGTCAAACGGCACGCCATTGTCGTCATCGCCCAGAGCAAGTCGCCCGAGGTGCAGGCCCTCCTCAACGACGCCGTTGTCGGCAAGATGGACCCTACTCTCCAGCGTGAGGCGATCCAGATGATGGCCGTCTTCGAGGGCAAGCGTGGCAACGAGACGCTCTCCGAGGTCTACCGCACCACCTCGGATCGCGAGGTCAAGCGGTCGATCATCTCCGCCTTCTTCATCACGCAGGACGCTCCGCGCATGGTCGAAGTGGCGCGGAACGAGAAGGATCTGAACCTTAAGCGCTCCATCGTCTCGCAGCTCGCCCTGATGCACGACAAGGCAGCGACCGACTACATGCTCGAACTTCTCAAGTAAATCGACCCCGGAGACCCTCCATGCGCCGCCAAACCGTTCTCGCCACCCTGGTCCTGGCCCTCGCCAGCACCGCGCCCCTCCTCGCTCAACAGCCACCGGTCATCCTCCACGGACAGGTCTCGACGCAGTCCGCCGAGCGTGGCTTGACCGCGCAGATCGACGCGCTCAAACGCTCTGCCACTCCCCTCTGGGCCGGCTACATCATCCCGGTCGCGGATCAGGTTCACCGGTACGGGTCGGGCGACACCACCTTCCTTGAAGAGGGCGGTGGGCGGCATGCTGAGAGCGGCGACGAGAGCAAGCCGGTCTCCACGAACCAGGCGATTCTCCTCATGCGCATCGCCAACGGCAACGTCGAAAAGCTGCGCGTCGAGACCTCCGACCGCAGGATCGACACCGGCGGGCTGCGCTTCGTCTGGCTGACCGGCGTCACCCCCGCGGACAGCATCCGCACCCTGCGAACCCTCATCGTGACCGGAGGGGCGCAGCAGCTCCGCGAAGAGGCGGTCTTCCTGATCGCCCTGCACCGCGCCCCCGAGGCCACGCCCGCACTGGTCGAGATCGCCGGACCGGGTAGCGAACTCCTGATCCGCGAGCGGGCAGCCTTCTGGCTCGCCAACCAGCGCGGCCACGACGGATTCCTCGCGATCCAACATCTCGCTCAGAAGGATCCCGACGCGACGCTGCGCGAAAAGGTAACCTTCGACCTCACCCTCTCAAAGGATCCCGGCGCCCT
The DNA here is from genome assembly GCA_964658405.1 of uncultured Sphingomonas sp. Lineage (GTDB taxonomy): Bacteria > Acidobacteriota > Terriglobia > Terriglobales > Acidobacteriaceae > Edaphobacter. The sequence continues at coordinate 980 of CAZZZQ010000269.1, read as the reverse complement.
CCCGGAGCTGATTCGCATGGCCCACGACGATGCCTCGCCGCTGGTCCGCAAGCAGGCACAGTTCTGGATGGCGACCACGGGCGGCAAGAAGATCGCCGGCGACCTCCGCGATGCCGCCGAGCACGATCCAAACTCGGCGGTGCGCCAGGCTGCCGTCTTCTCGCTTACCCGCCTCCCCGGCGACGAAGCCGCCACCCAGCTGATCCAGATCGCCCAGACCAGCAAGGACCCCGCGGTCCGCAAGCAGGCCGTCTTCTGGCTCGGCCAGTCCAAGGACCCACGCGCCCTTGACTACCTCACCCGCATCCTGACCCAGTAAGTAGTCCCTCCCCGCTAAACTGTCATCCTGAGCGAAGGCTCTCGCAGCCTCACCGCGGGAGCCGCAGTCGAAGGACCTGTGGTTCCCGCGACCCAACAAAGAAGGCCAACCGGAAACCACCCGGTTGGCCTTCTTGCCTGTCAGTCCTGAAGGGGATCGATGTCTCCACCCCTTACCCAGCCTGCGCCTCCGGTCGAACCACACGGTAGCTCGAGTTTCCCTTCGACCACACCAACAGCAGGATGTCCTTGCCCGTCGGATTTGCATGGACCGCGCTGACAAACTGCTCCGCCGAGGGGATCGTCTTCCGATCGACCTCGAGGATCACGTCGCCAGGTGCTAGACCCGCATCCTCAGCCGGGCTGGCCGGGCGGACCTGCTCCACTGCAACGCCGTGCAGCTGCTCCGGCAGACCAAGCTGCTGCCGAATATCCGGAGTCAGATCGGCAACTCCAAGCCCGAGCTTCCCGCCCTTCGCGGACGATCCATCGTCGTTGCTCGCGACCTGCTTGTTGGCGTTGTACTCGCCGACCTTCAGCTCGACCGTCTGCGGCGTGCCGTTGCGAAGGATCCCGAGCGAGATCGTCGTGCCCGGCGCAATCTGGCTGACCGCAACCTGCAGCGCGCTGTCGTTCAGGACCTGCGTCCCGTTCAGCTTGCT
>CAZZZQ010000268.1:0-5495 GCA_964658405.1 uncultured Sphingomonas sp. | reverse complement strand
GCTCACGATACTCACGCTGGTACCGCTGAACCGCATCCTTATAGCTGCTCGGCAGATCCGGTGCGAGTGCGGTCCGCCGCCACTTCAGCTCGACGCGCTTCGTTGCGACCGGAAGCTCAACGGCTCCCGCAACCACGGGGATCGCCCGCCCATCCGCCCGGACCGACACGGCCTCGACGAACCACGGCAGGTGCAGCACCTGGCGCACAGGCTGGTGGCCGGCATCGAAGTGCGGCGACAGCGTCAGCACCGCCTCCGTATCCGAGCTCATCTGCAGATCCAGGCCAACCACGCCGAAGTACGTTCCTGCCCGCTCCACCTGGATGCGCTTCCCCGCTCCGATCCACTCCGGCGAGACCGCCGACAGCAGGTGCAGCGTCGTGCCCTCCTCGCGAACCATCATGTTTCGCAGCAGGTTGCGGTACTCGGCCGCGAACCAGCCGTGCGGTGCAAGGTTGCCACTGAAGTCGCGATCGCCCCACGGCCGGATCGAATACTCAAAGCCAGCGTGGGTGGAGCTGGTATGCATCAGCTCCGCGTAGAACTCACGAATCGCCTGCTCCTGCTCCCCACGGACCAGCTCCGTCAGCGTGTTCTTGATGGTCAGGTAGTGGTGCAGGTAGGTCCCCTGGTCCGGCTGGCGGTAGGTGATCAGCCCCTCCGCATAGTGCGACTGGGTCGCGCGCAGGGTCGCCGTCACCTTCGGATCGAAGGGCGAAAGCTGCTGCTCCGGCGTCACCGAGAGCAGGTTGCCCCAGTCAGTCCCGCCCATGTCCCCGTCGAGCGCCGGCGGCATGTAGCCGCCCGTCCGCTGGGTCATGGCGTCGAGCTGCTTCATGAAGTTGCGCCGCAGCTCCTTCTCGTCCGCGAGAAATCGCCGCTCATCGTCGACGTGGCCAAGATCGTGCGCGAGCAGCGCCGCAGCCTGCAGGCCGTCCAGCGCCAGAAAGTTATACCCCGTCAGGTGGCCCGCGATGTACTCGTTATCCCGCACATCGGTCGAGGGCAGAATGTGCAGCGGGTCCGCCGCGACCGCCTTCTCCAGCCAGTTCACCGCCCAGACGATGCGCGGATAGACCTCCGCCGCAAAGGCCTTGTCGTGCGTGATCCGGTAGTGCTCGCCATAGGTCCAGAGCGCCTCGCCCCATCCGTCGTACTGCCCGGGCTGCGAGAGAAAATTGCCGTCCGGCTGCTGCCGCGCCGCGAAGAAGTTCACCACCTGGCGACCGATCTCCGGATACCCCGTGGTGTCGTACATCCGCACGAAGTCCGCCGAATCCCGCAGGTAGAAGCCGTGATAATGCAGCTGGTTGATGGTCTGGATATAGTCGTCACCGACCTTGTTCAGCGACATCAGCGTATTGACGAGGCTGGTCTCGAAGACCTGGTTGACCTTGTCCTCCGGTGTCGTGATCGTCATCCCGCGGCCAAGAATCGCGTTCCAGAACGACCGGACCTGCGCATGCCGGTCGTCGAAGCTGGCCTGCTCGACCGCCTCGAACACCGCTCCGGCCGCCTCCACGGGCAGCAGCGGCATCTTGAAATCAAGCGTGCGCTCGCCACCCGCGGGAACCTCGAGCCTGTACTCCGCCGTCGCGACCGGCGTCGTCGGCAAGACCTTCATCGTCCGCCTGTTCTCCGCCACATCCGCCCTCTGCGGAACGCGGTTGTAGTAGTCGCGATAGGTCGGGGTCAGCTGGGGCTGGGGCGCTGCGGGAAAGAAGTAGATCGCCTTCCCGTCGCGCGTAAATGCACTCTTCTCAACGCCGTACTCGGAGTCCGCACGGAAGAGCTCGCCCGGCTGCTGATAGTCGCCGACGCGCTTGCCCTCGACCGGGCGGCGGAAACGGTTGTCGCCGGTCGAGAACGGCGTCTTTTGCTCGCCCTGGTATCGCCACGCGGTCGTCAGGTAGCCGGTCCGAGCCTCCTTGCCGGCATTACGAACCTGCACGCGGAGGAAGTTCACAACATGCTCCCCGGTCTGCACCGGACCGAGTGACGCAGCAAAGACCGTAAACCGGTAGACCAGTCCGTCCTGCTCCACCTCGTACGAGACGATCGGCAGGTGGCCGTCTTCGAGCGTTCGAAGCCGTTGGACGACGGGCGCGCGCTCGACGCCCACAAAGAACATCAACTCCCCGAAGCCTGTATAGAGATAGCCCTCGGGCGTAATCTCCGTCCCGGAGGGCGAGTGCATGACGCTGATCTGGTCGGTCGAGAGACTGGCGTAGGAGAACGGTGCTCCGACCTGGTCGATCGCCGGCGAGACCATCCGCGGGATCATCGCGTCGCCCGACGGATTGGTGCTCGTCTGGGCAAATCCTGCAGTGTGTAACGCCACTACAAACAGTGCAGCACTAAGAAGAGCAGCTCGGGTCAAGGACATACCTGCGGGAAAAGATTGCTCGCCGGAGCGCGCGTTCCCTTAGAATGGAACCAAATCACTCCTTCAACAATGTTTTTCACTGCTAGCCACCTGGCTTTCACAGTGAATCGACCGACCAGGCAGCCTCGGAGGGACGATGTCCTCAACGTCAACGATCACAGACGTACCCACCGAGCAGCAGCAGCTTCTGGTCGAACGGATCCTCGCCTCAGCCCTGTTTCGCAAGTCGCACCGGCTCTCCGCATTCCTGAAATTCATCTGCGAACAGCATCACCTGGGCCGAGCCGAGTCCATCAACGAGCAGCTGATCGGCACAGCCGTCTTCGGCAGACCCGCCGGCTATCACGTCGGCGAGGACAGCATCGTCCGCTCCCAGGCGCGCTTCCTCCGCCAGCGGCTCCAGGAGTACTTCACCACCGTCGGGACGGCCGAGCCAGTCACCCTCACCATCCCCAAGGGCTCCTACGTTCCAGCCTACGAGTACCGTGAAGCTGCCTATCGGGAGGCACTCGCCGAGCATCTGCCTGCGGAGCTCGCCGACTACACCCTTACCCTTCCCGAGCCGATCGCCGTCCTGCATCCCTCCTTTGCGCAGGAAGACCCCCTTCCATCCGCCCGGGGCAGATCGCCTCTGCTCTGGAGTGCGCTCGCCGTAGCTCTCCTCTGTATCGCTGCTCCCCTGGTCTGGTATGGAATCGTGGCGTTCCGTGCGCACTCCGGCAATACCGCTGAGACCAGATTCTGGAGCTCCATCTTCGATCCGCAGCGCACCCAGATCATCGTGCCCGCCGACAGCAGCCTGATCCTGATGGAAGAGCTCACCGACACCCCGGTCCTGCCCGCCGACTATATGAGCCGCAAGTATCTCGAGGTGGCCCCGCCCCCCGGGACCCCCGCAATCTGGCAGACCCTGCGGAAGAGTCAGTACACCAACCTGGTCGACCTGAACCTCGTCTCGCGGCTGGAGCGGCGTCCCGAGGCCGCGACCGGCAAGGTGCAGATCCGCTATGCGCGCGACCTCAACCTCTCCGAGCTCAAGGAGACCAACGCGATCCTGATCGGCGGGGCCCGCGCCAATCCGTGGGTGAACCTCTTCGATTCGCTCACCCACTTCACCGTCGACTACGACTGGCAGACGCACACCAACTTCGTCCACAACCAGATCCCCGTGGCCGGAGAGCGGGAGCGCTACGACGAGGTCGGCGCCGGAGGCCAGCATGTCGCCTACGGAGTCGTCGCCTATCTGCCAAGCCTCGACGGCGAAGGCTCCGCCCTCCTGGTCGGCGGAACGAGCAAGGCAGGGACCGAGGCTGCGGGCGAGTTCCTCTTCAATAACGGCTTCCCTACCTTCCTCCGCACCCTCGACTCCGGCGGCCGGCTGCCCCACTTCGAGGTGCTGCTCTCCGCACAGAGCCTGAACGGCGGCTCGCACCACGTCGAGATCGTCAGCGTCCACAAGCTGCCTGATCCGCCCCAGAGCCACTGATCTGGAGTGCAGCTCTTAGCCTTTAGCTAACAGCTAAGAGCTAGAAGCTAAAAGCTGCCTTCCGCCCCATGGAATACTGGTCCTGACCCATGCGAACCCCGACCACGCTCCTCAGCACGTTGACCTTGATGGGCATCACCGCCCTGTCCGCCGCCGCCCAGGCACCTGCGCTGATCCCGCTGCCGCGAGAGGTGCATCTCTCCTCCGCCGCAATCTCCGCGAAGAGCGTCATCATCCTCGTTCCCGGCAACGACACCAACGACAACTTCGCCGCAGAGGACCTCTCTGAAGCGATGCGCGGCCGCGGCATCCACGTCTCCCCCGACGCAGGCCAGCCGGCCCTGACCGTCACGCTCCTGCGCGAAGACACGCCCAACGCCCACGCCATGCTTGGCAAGTCTTCCGTCCCCTTCTCGCCCGCAATGCACGACGAGGGCTACGTCCTCCTCACGAAGCCCGGCAGCTCAACAGTGATCGCTGCCACCGCGAGCGGCATCTTCTACGGCGTCCAGACGCTGAAGCAGCTGATCCAGGGCAGCGGAGCCGGCGCGACCCTTCCCTCCGGAAGCATCTCCGACTGGCCGGCGATGAAGTACCGCGGCATCGACGACGACCTCTCCCGCGGTCCCTTCCCCACGCTCGCCTTCCAGAAGGAGCAGATCCGCACCTTCGCCGCCTTCAAGGCCAACGTCTACTCGCCCTACTTTGAGAACAACATCCAGTACGCGTCCGACCCTTCGATCGCCCCGAAGCAGGGCTCGCTCACCCGCTCCGAGGCACAGGAGCTCGCACGCTACGCCGCCCGCTACCACGTCACCATCATCCCCGAGCAGGAGGCCTTCGGGCATCTGCACAGCGTCCTGACCGCTGAGCGCTACTCGAACCTCGCCGAGACGCCTCACGGCAGCGTCCTCGCGCCCGGCCAGCCCGGGACCCAGCCGCTCATCCTCTCCTGGTTCACCCAGCTCGCGCAGGACTTCCCTAGCCCCTTCCTGCACATCGGAGCCGACGAGACCTACGGCCTGGGCGAAGGCCGCACCCACGCGGATGTGCAGAAGCGCGGCATTGGCCCGGTCTACGCCGACTTCCTCAGCCAGATCCACGCAACCCTGCAGCCGCTCGACCGCCGCCTGCTCTTCTGGGGCGACGTTGCGACCAGCGACCCCGCCGCCATCAGCCACCTCCCCAAAGACATGATCGCCATCCCGTGGATCTACTGGCACCTGGACAGCTACGACAGCAATATCCTCTCGTTCAAGAACGCCGGCATCGAGACCTGGGTCGCTCCGGGCGATGCGAACTGGTCGGTGCTCTACCCGCTCGGCGACAACGCCATCGACAACATCTCCGGCTTCATCGAGGCCGGGCAGCGGCTCGGCTCAACCGGCGCGCTGACGACGGTCTGGAACGATGACGGCGAAGGGCTCTTCAACCAGGACTGGTTCGGCGTCCTCTTCGGAGCCGCCGCCAGCTGGCAGCCCGGCCGCAGCCAGGGCGCGCCGTACAAAGCCGCGTTCGGTGAGGCGTTCTATAACGATCCATCAGGCAAGGTGATGGAGGCCCAGCAGGAGCTGATCGCCGCCACCAACCTCTTCGATGTCTCCGACCGGAACTTCTGGATCG
>CAZZZQ010000267.1:0-5504 GCA_964658405.1 uncultured Sphingomonas sp. | reverse complement strand
TCATCGCCGGAGCCAAAGCCGCGTTTGACGTGGAGAAGCTGACAAAGAAGTTCTTTGCTCAGTTTGAGCTCGAACACACAGCGTTTGCCAAATTCCTCAAGGGAATACCCGATTCGTCTAAGGGATGGTACGTCTCAGTTCTCGTGAATAGGTTGATGTTTCTGTACTTCATGCAGTCGAAACGGTTTCTGAACGACGATCCAGACTACCTGCTGACCAAACTAGAGGAATCGAAGCGCCGAAAGCCCGATGTGTTCTACCGAGAAGTATTGTGCCCACTGTTCTTCAAGGGGTTTGCGCTCAAGAAGTCTGAACGTTCGGACTCTATCAACAAACTTCTCGGCGACATCCCATACCTCAACGGCGGTCTCTTCCAGCAACACGCAATTGAACTTGAGCATGGAACATCTATAACGATTCCAGACTCAACGTTCACACGACTGTTTGATTTCTTCGGCAAATGGACGTGGCATTTAGATCAGACCGAGACGGCTCAGGGAAACGAGATCAACCCTGACGTGCTTGGATACATTTTCGAAAAGTACATCAATCAAAAAGAGATGGGAGCGTATTACACCAAAGAAGACATCACTGGATACATCGCTCAACATTCGGTTATCCCGTTTCTTTTCGAAGCCGCTGCCGCCGATTGTGCTAACGCATTTAAAGCCGATGGTGTCATATGGCGGCTTCTTTCTGAGCGACCGGACCGGTATATCTTTGAAGCGCTTCGGCGTGGTAACGAAGCTAACTCCGCATCCACGCCAGTGGTTATCCCACTTGGTGTGGCCGTTGGCCTCACGGATGTTTCCATGCGTGACGAATGGACGAAGCAGGTCTCGGATACTTTCGAAGCCGGCGCACTAGTCAACGAGACTTGGCGAGAGTTCATTTTCCGTCGAAGCCAATATGAAAAGGTCGCGGCCACAATTGCTGCTGGTCACATAAATACCATCGAGCAACTGGTGACCCACAACTTGGATATTAGGCAGCTTGCTCTCGACGTGATCCTCTACGCGGGAAGCGAAGATCTTGTGCAAGCTTTGTACAACGCTATAGAGCGCGTTACCATCCTCGATCCAACATGCGGCTCCGGGGCGTTCCTGTTCGCGTCGCTTGAGCTTTTGCAACCTCTGTACGAAGCATGCTTGGACCGTATGCGTCAGTTCTTCAGTGATGACGCCAGCGAAGGCTCGGTCGGCCATGGCAAGGAAAGATTTGATCGCTTCGCCCATTTTCAACAGAAGTTGGCTGCAGCCTCGAAACACGTGAATCAGAAATACTTCATCCTCAAGTCGATCATTGTGAACAATTTGTACGGGGTCGACATCATGGAAGAAGCCACGGAGATCTGTAAGCTGCGTCTCTTCTTGAAGCTGGTGGCACAGATAGAGACTGCTGATAAGAACCGGATTGAACCGCTGCCGGACATTGATTTCAATATTCGCCCGGGTAACACGCTCATCGGCTATGCTCGACTTGCAGATATTAGGGCTGGACAAAGTGGTCTCTATTCGCAAGACATCGTAGCGTCAATCGAGAATACGGCGTTGGCTCTTGATGCAGAGATGTCTCGATTTCGTCTTCAGCAAACTGCACTGAATGGGAGCGTAACGGTCGGCGAGAAGTTGGCTCTTCAGGCGCGGCTCGCTGACCTATCTTCGCAGTTAGATACTCTGCTGGTAGGTGAATACAAAATCAAGGAGAAGGACGAGACGAAGTGGCTCGCCTCCACGAAGCCGTTTCACTGGGCTTGTGACTTTCACTCAATTCTCGCTCGGGGCGGGTTCGACGTCATCGTGGGCAACCCTCCGTATGTAGAGGTGCCAAAGACGTTCGATCGAACCCAATTGGGGCGTCACTATGAAACGGCTTTGGAGAAGTGGAGCAGAGACGAAGATCTCTACACCTTCGTCATGGAACGGTCCCTAAAGCTGCTCAGTCCCAGTGGAAAACTTGGGTTGATTCTTCCTCTATCTCTAGCAGCTTCCACGAAACGTTCTTTCGTCGCGTTGCGCGGCTTCCTTGCGAAAGATCCTGGTTCTTGGTGGTGGTCTCATTTTGATCGAATTCCGGATGCGCTTTTCGGCAGCGAAGTTCGGACGCGATGCACAATTGCGATTCTGCATAGGGGGCCAGCATCTACCGGCCTCCGCGCAACTACCGCCCTCAATCGCTGGGCGACTGCAGCGCGCCCTAATCTATTCAGCCTTATCTCTTACGCACGTATAACTGGCGAAATCTCAGTTGGGATTCCGAAGTTAGGGTCGCAGCTTCAAGCTGATGTTTTCAACGCTTTACAAGCTAAGGAACGACCCCTCGCAGCGGATCTCCCAAGCAGCGTGAGCGCAGTTTTTCTTGAACAGTCAGCTCCTAACTTTCCTCCGAAGTGCGTCTTCGTAGGAGGTTCGGCTTACAACTGGTTTCCTGCCTGGCGAGACATTCCGCCTACAACAAAAGAGTCCGGACTCCCTTCTGTTCCGGCGCGCACGGTGGGAATGCAATTTCGTACTGATGGAGAAGCCGATGCAGTCTTTGCACTTCTCTGTAGCTCTTTAGGGTACTGGTGGTGGGCGGTAGCTTCCGACGGATTCAATCTCAAGAAATGGCTGGTTGAACGGTTTCCGGTCTCGTTGATGATGCTCCCGAATACGGTAGTCCTGTCGCTTGCGGAGCTAGGAGCCAGCCTGAGAAAAGAATTAAAGAATCATTATGTTTTTAAGGACAATAAGGGCCGCATTGGCAATTACTATCTTCCTGCCTGCGAGATGAGCATCCGAGCGATAGACGCGCTACTTGCAGAGTGTATCGAAGAGTTCTCTCCAGAATTCTTTTCAGACATTCAAGGGTTCAATCAGATGTTTGCCCGCAACGCGGAGTCCAGCCCGGATGCCGAAGCACTTGAAGATAGTGCCGATTAGCCAAGCAGAGAGTACCCCATCAACCGCAGGGATGATGGACTGGCTCTTGTCGGCCCTATTGGCACTTAATAGCCCAACCATGCAGGTGTTCTTGGACGGTGTCGCGACTGATTCGCGAGGCTTGACGGCCGTAAAACTGCCCTGCCAGTCAATGTGCAACGTAAGCCGCGCTGCTGTGATGCGAGCCTTGTATATCTCCGGCTTGTTGTTTCCATTGGCGGTCGGTTGCCGCGTTAGGCAGCAATCTGATGGATATAGTGCGGGAGCTCTTTGTCCGACAGAATTTCCGCAAGCCGTTCTTTGTTCAACGTGATTGGTGACAGCCACTCTGACAGATATTGTTCCTGGATCGATATGATCGTCCGCTGATGGCCAGTGGCTGCCACTTCAGGCAGCGGTTCATCCGTTATCGCGGCAAACGAGTAGAGATCGGGCTCATTTGGTTTCGTCCAGCGATCCCAAATGCAGGCGACGAGCATGTCGCTCGAAGGTTGAGGATCGAACTCCAAAACGAGATTCTTCGGCTTCTCATCCGGCGCCAATTCGCGATGCTCATAAAGATGAAGCGGCACATTTTCGTAAAACCCTGAAATCACCATGACGGCGTGATTTTGGCCGTAGACCTTATTCCAGTAGTCATCGAGACTGTCGCGACGCGCGTTATACGTACCGGGAAACCGCTTGTCGTATTCAGCAGGTTTTCCCGCCAGTCGGCAGGCATAGCGCATGGGGCGAATGATGGTCGTATCGTTCTCTCGAAGCAGTACCGGCGCATACATCATCGGGAAGATGCGAGCATCTTCATTGTTTGGCTCGGTGCGCCGAAGATCAGCCAGGCGTTCAAGCAAGGCTTGAGACTTGGCCGTTCCGATCCGAAGGTCTTCTCGCGCCTTCTTCGTTTCTTTCTTCGCCAGTGATTCTTGAGCGGTGGCTATGCGCCGCTTCTGAGAGAAGATGTCGCTTTCCCACTCTGCGCGCTTTTCTTTGAGATATTGGGCGATGTATCCGGCGGTGCGCTTCTGAACGTCGGTTTCAGGATTTATAAAGTTGCGCTGGAGGTCTCGGGACATCTTGATGTCCTCGCCCTCAGCTCTGCGGCGGTACGCGTCTTCGAACGCCTCCCAATCGACTTCCGCCGCATAACGGCGGGAGAGGTGTTTGAGATTCTGTCGTACTCGCGCGGAGTAGCACATAGGGCTATTTTAGGCTCTCGGGACGTGATAGTCGCATTTCTGAGTACCTCGCCGCCTATGTCTCACGGACTACCTTTCGGGGATCTTTATCGTCCCGCAGCGCAACAAACTTTGTGTGCCGCAGATGGTCAGCCCCAGTCCATTCGAGAAAGTCGATTCGCGCGACAGCTTCGGGTTTGAGCCACACGCACTCTTTCATCTTCTCGGCAGTGAGACCCTGCCCCCAGCGTCCTGCTTGCTTCTCAGGCAGGTTCGCGAATGGGCATTTCGTTGTTGTGAGGTCTTTGATCTTTGCAAAGACTTCGCGGCGAGTTGCCGGAATGAAGCCAGCACGTACGCGCGCTGCGTAATGGAGTTCCTTGCCTTGGTAGAAGCCGATGACTAGAGCATCTAGGCCGTGCGTGCCGGGCGTGTAGCCACCGATGACGAACTCCTGGCCGAGATTGATGCGATGTTTCGACCAGAGCCCCGTTCGCATCCCAGGTTGATAAACCCCATCGGAGCGTTTGGCGACAATTCCTTCCAGACCATGGGATCGGACGAAACTCAGCATCTGTGCGGCTGTCTGGTCGGATGTCTCCGATAAGGCCACATGGTCATTCGGCTTGACGATCGAACGCAGGATGGTCCGGCGTTCTGACAATGGTAGACCGGTGAGGTCGCGGCCTTTATGAACCAGCACATCGAAAGCGTAGTAGACGATGTGCGCCTCAGCGGAGCGAAAGTTCTGCAAGAGATTGAAGTTGGGTCGTCCGTCCGTCCCCATTGCCACCAACTCACCGTCGAGCACCGTGTCCTCGGGCAGCGAACTGAGAGCCGAAGCGATGTACGGGAACTTCTGATTCAGGACATTCTTGCGGCGCGAATACAGCGTCGTCTCGCCATCCGCTCTCACAACCTGAAGTCGATATCCATCCAATTTGAGTTCGTAGGTCCATTCCGGCCCTTCCGGGACATTGGGAACAGGAAGGCAATCCATCGTCTCGATGAACCCGGCATCTCGCTTCGCAACGGTCTTCTTTGCCACTGTTCGCTCCTCGGGTTTCGCCTTTTCGCGTCTTAATGATTCTGATGCGTCAGAGCAAGCCAAAAGTAATTCACCTATCTTTATCAACGACTTACGCTGCTTCTGCACCAGAAGAAGTGCGTGGTCATTTGACAGCACAGGACGCCGACAGGCGAAGATAAGGCGAAGAATATTCGCCATGGCCTCCGCCGCCACAATCCGGGTGCAAGTAGAGTCGGCCCTCGCGCGGAAGTATCCTTCCGCGCTGACGCCCCCGCCTCGCATGGTGCGCCCGGTAATTTCCTCGGGCGTGGGGCCGCTCGACCAACTGCTGCTGGGCGGGCTACCAGTTGGCGCCCTCACCGAACTGGTCGGCGAAACATG
>CAZZZQ010000266.1:0-5505 GCA_964658405.1 uncultured Sphingomonas sp. | reverse complement strand
GGCACATCAAACGACTCTCTGACGAGCCGTTCTCTAGCATTTTTGCCAGTAGTTTCTGGTGTCAGAAGATCGCTACTCTGAATGCAGCTTGTCGAGGTCGAGAGCTCGGCTGCTGATGGCAGCGATCACAACGCTGCATTTCGGCTGTGATCGACAACGCTACAGCGCGCACTGCAGAAGAAAGAACTCGTCTCAGACTCGATGACCAGCCAGACTACGGAGGAAACACCATGCAGAGCAACGTTGCCGTACCGGAAGTTCCTGTGAAAGCGGAACGGTCGACCCTGTTTCCTGCCCTGAAATCATGCGGCGGCGCAACGCATCGCATTGCCTTATTGGCTGCACTTACCGTAGCGTGCATGCTTCCCAGTTTGCGCGTGGAAGCTCAGGACCTCAACAAGAAGCAGAGTGCACTTCTGGCGACTCAATCAGGCTTTCTGACAAATTATTCTAGACTGAAGCCCGACGAGAAGAATCCAAATCTTCTGATCTATTCAAAGGATCTGAATGATCTGAAGAGCACGACTAAGTTCATCATTCAGCCGGTCGAGGTCTACCTGCTGCCTGAAGGCGACCAGCGCGCTATCAAGGTTGCGGACCTGACCCATCTCACGGATACATTCACCCAGGCGATCAAAGATCAGCTGACCGCAGGGGGCTTTGAAGTGGTGACTGAGCCTGGCCCCGGAGTGATGATCCTGCGGTTGGCCCTCACGAATGTCGAGCCGACGAACAGCAAGGAAAATGCAGCCGTGACGGGTGCTACAACAGCTGCGTCCTTGACCGTCGCGCCCGGGATCGGCCTTGTAGTTCCGAGGCTGAGTGTCGGTAAGGTCTCGATCGAGGGAGAGATCGTCAACGCGACAAGTGGCGTGGTTGAGGTCGATTTCATGACCAGTAAAGCTGGCAGACGATACTTCAGCGGCTTGAAGCCATACCAGACCTGGGGCGACATCAATGCCGCATTCAAGTCATGGGCCGAGAACTTCCGCGAGCGGCTCACCTTGTTGCAGACTACGTAACAGATCACCAGGGAAGTACGGCGTCAAAAGTGGCTTTTCTTGCTATGGAGTCCATGACGAGCTTCCGTGTTAACGCTCCTCCAGCCCCACAGTGTTGCACGTCGGAACCATGGCTTGAACGTGGATAGATCTGCACGAGGTGCAGATCTATCCACGTTCAATTCGAGCGATGCAGATTCAGAAAGGGAGACCCCTTGAAGCAGACCATCAAACAGCCTGCATCGTCGCATCTCTGGCTCCGATTGGTGAAACGGGTAGCACTGACTGTGGGCTGGTTCGGTGTAGCGCTCCTGTGCGTATGGTCGCTCGCCGCGCTGTATATCGACATCCGGGTGGACATCGTGCGACTACCCGTCGCGATCGTGTTTGCGGCTGCAATCCTCATCGCCCTCACCACACAAAAAGCGGTCCACGCAGCACTCATCTGTCTGGGTCTCTGCTGCATCACCCTGGTCTGGTGGCTGCACATAACGCCCTCAAACAATGCTGACTGGCGAGATGACGTGACGCGAGCGGCCTGGATCAGCTTCAACGGCGACCAGGCGACCATCCACAACTTCCGCGATTGTCACTACCAGACAGAGACCACCTATGCGGATTGTTGGACCGACAAGACCGTCTTACTGTCTCAACTCAAGGGCGCAGATTTCTTCTTCACAAACTGGGGACCTCGCTGGATCGGTCATCCGATCATCAGCTTTCAGTTCGGCGACAAGGACCACATCGCATTCTCGATCGAAGCGCGATACAAAAAAGGGCAATCCTATTCCGCCGTCCTCGGCTTCTTCCGTCAGTACGAGCTGATCTTTCTTGCCGCGAATGAGCGTGACGTCATCCGCCTGCGCACAAACTATCGCAAGGGCGAAGAGGTCTATCTGTACCGCACCTCGGTTCCACCCGACTCTGCGAAGAAGATCTTCCTAAGCTATGCCACATACCTGAACCAGCTCCGCGATCGGCCCGAGTGGTACAACGCTCTCACAAAGAACTGCACGACGACTCTGGATAGTCAGATCGCGGCGGATGTTCCCGATCCAAAACCCTGGAGCTATCAGCTGATTGTGAATGGAAGCCTGGACGGTCTGCTCTACGCTCGCGGCCGGCTGGTGACGGGCGGCCTGCCATTCGAACAGCTGCGTGAGAGAGAGCACATCGATGACGCCGCGCGGGCGGCCGATCAATCAACAGACTTCTCCACACTGATACGCGCCGGAAGGATTGGATTCTAAGGCGACTCGCGACCCGCAAGAACCGGATCTCTGAATGTTATTTCTCTCTAATCTAAGAATACGAACGAAGGTGCTGATTGCCCTTCTCCCCCTCGCCTTCATGGTCATCGTCGCGGGCCTGTACGCCTCGATCGAGATGCAGCATATCGATACACGTTATAGCGATCTGATCGCGAATGACGTCAAGGCGTTGCAGAATCTGACGGCGGCGCAGGTATCGAATACACGCTTCGGGCAACTTCTCTATCAGGAGATCGCTGAGCCCGACACGGATCGAATGCGGGTCATCGAGGTCGCGCTCGACGAGACCGTCGCAGACTATCGTGCATCCGTCGCGTCGGCGAGGATCGAGTACGCCGCTGCCGATTCCAGGATTACCGCGGCTACGATGCTCTTTAACCAGGCCGTCGCGGACTCTCATGCTGTTCGTGTTGCTGCCCTGGCGAATGAGAGTCAACGAGCCCTCGAGATCATGCGCAAGAGGTTCGACCCCGAGCTGCAAAACAGCCAGGTGCCGCTCACTAATCTCTCTAACGACGTGGACGCCGCGACCGACGCACGATCCGGGGAACTGACCGCAAGGACCCACCGCACGATCGCAATCACCTGGGGGGTCATTCTGCTCGGCCTCGCGATCTCCTTCCTGCTCGCACTCTCCGTAGTCCAGGTCGAAGTGGTCAGGGTGGTGCTCTCCTTTCGCAATGGCATTCTGGATATCGCAGAGGGCCGACTTGGCCTTCCCATCGCGAACCTGACACGGCCGAATGAGATCGGCGATATGAGCCGGGCTCTGCTCACGCTGCAGACTGCAGCCCGGGAGCGCGCGATGATGAGCTGGGTGAAAGCCGAGGTCGCCGCAACGACCGAATCCCTGCAGTCCGCCGATGACTTCCCCTCCTTTGCTCGGCTTCTTCTCTCCCAACTGGCAAAGTCCTTCGACCTGCTCTACGGCGCCTTCTATCTAGGGGAAGAAGGCCGCACTCGGTACACCCGTGTTGGCGCCTTCGCAACTGATGTCGCAGCCGATCCGCGAAGCTTTGCTCCTGGCGAAGCGCTCGTGGGACAAGCCGTCATCGAGCGGCGTACCCTGCGGATTGAGGCGGACCAGAGCTATCCGTTCCAGGTCAGCACCGGCGGATCCACAGTCTCTCCAGCATGCATCCTGTTCCTTCCGGTGATCAACATCGACGATGTGCTCGCGGTCCTCGAGCTCGCGCTGCCTGCTTCCATCACCGCCCCTCAGCAGGCCATCCTCGATGCGCTCCTCCCGACCATTGCACTCAACACCAGGATTCTTACAAGTAAGATCGTGACTCGAAGCCTGCTTGAGCATACGCAGAACCAGGCAGCCGATCTTGAGGTTGCCAAGGAGGTCGCGGAGGCTGCTACCAAAGCCAAGTCAGACTTCCTCGCAAACATGAGCCACGAGATTCGGACCCCCATGAACGCCATCATCGGGATGACGCACCTCGCGCTCAAGACCGATCTCTCGGCGAAGCAGGTCGACTATCTCACCAAGGTCAAGTCCGCTGCTCAGGCCCTGCTCGGCATCATCAACGACATCCTCGACTTCTCAAAGATCGAGGCAGGCAAGCTCGATATTGAGAAGGTAGATTTCCAACTGGAAGACGTACTCGATGACATGTCCACCATCGTGGGCCAGAAGGCGCAGGACAAAAACCTTGAATTTCTCATCGCGGCTCAACACGATCTGCCACCAAATCTTGTGGGCGACCCGCTGCGGCTGGGACAGATCCTCATCAACCTCGTCAACAATGCGATCAAGTTCACGGACCGCGGAGAGGTACTTGTCAGCGTCTCGATCGAAGAGCGCATGGCCGACCGCGTCAAGGTAAAATTCGCCGTGCGCGACAGCGGCATCGGCATGACACCGGAGCAGAGCGCGCGGCTCTTCCAGGCGTTCACGCAGGCCGACACCTCCACCACGCGAAAGTACGGTGGCACCGGCCTTGGGCTTTCGATCTCGAAGCGCCTCGTCGAGATGATGGAAGGCACCATCTGGGCCGAGAGCGAAGCCACAGTAGGCAGCACCTTCTTCTTCACGGCCTGGTTTGCGGTTGGCTCCGTTGGAAAGCAGAGACGTTTTGTTCCCGATCTTGGTGAGCTTCGCGCACTCGTTGTGGATGACAACCCCCAGGCCCGTGAGATCCTCACCGAAGCTCTCAGCGTCCTTGCTCTGCGCGTGGACGCTGTTCCGTCGGGTGAAGAAGCAGTCCGTCAAATCACCGAAGCCGACGCACACGATCCCTATCGTCTGGTCCTGATGGACTGGCATATGCCCGGCATGAACGGCCTCGACACAAGCCGCATCATCAAGCACAATCATCGTCTCAAGCAGGTCCCGAAGATCGTCATGGTCACTGCCTTCGGGCGCGAAGATCTCAGGACACAGGCTGACGAGATCGGCATCGATGGCTACCTCTTGAAGCCGATCAACCAGTCCCTCCTCTACGACATACTGGTCGATCTCTTCGGCCCGGAAGGGGCGGAGACCTACCACCGGAGGGGTCCCGCGACCAACACGGTCGTTCATGATGCGAAAGGCGTCCGCGTCCTCCTGGTCGAGGATAATGCGATGAATCAGCAGGTCGCGACCGAGTTGCTCGAAAGCGCCGGAGCCGTCGTGACCCTTGCCTCGAACGGAGAAGAAGCAGTCAGGATCCTCTCCGCCAAAGACCAGCCGTTTGACGTGGTCTTCATGGACCTTCAGATGCCCGTCATGGACGGGCTTACTGCGACCCGACTTCTGCGTGGCTATCCGCACCTGCAAGAGCTTCCGATCATCGCGATGACGGCACACGCCCTCGTCGAGGAGCGGCAGCGCTGCTTGGACGCCGGCATGAACGATCACGTCTCAAAGCCGATCGATCCCGACAACCTCTTCGCGACGCTGATGCGCTGGGTAAAGCCACATCCTCCAGCCATCACACCGCAACATTTTGTACCGATCAAAGTAGCAATTGAAGAAATAGTAATCCCGGAGATTGCAGGAGTCGACCAGGCCGACGGACTGCGGCGTGTTGCCGGCAACAGGCGGCTCTACCGTGATCTGCTAGATCAATTCGCCATCGCGGAGGCCAGCGCAGCGTCCCGACTTGCCGCGGCCCTCCAGTCTGGCGATCGTCAGCTGGCCGAACGGATCGCACACACCGTGAAGGGGGTAGCAGGCAATCTCGCCATCACGGAGATCCAGTCCATCGCCCACGTGCTCGAGAAGTCTATCCGTGAAGGAG
>CAZZZQ010000265.1:0-5517 GCA_964658405.1 uncultured Sphingomonas sp. | reverse complement strand
TGGCATTCTGCTGAGTCTCTTGATCCCCGTCGTGTTCGTCCAGTTCAAGTGGGCCTACCGCCGACGGCAGGTGCTGCGATCGAGCTGGCAGGGTATTTTGGACCGCGCCGAACGTGTCAATCTTGAGGGCATTCAGGATATCGCCGAATGCTCCTTGCAGGCGATGCCCCGCGAAGGCGATCCCAGCGCAAATGAGATGTGGGACCTTTTAGGCGGATTCAAGGGCACGAACGACCTCCGCAAGAACGCGAAGGTCATGCTTGATCTATGCGTTTACGCAGAACGCTGGAATCATGCGGGATGCTCCATCGCCCTGCAGTCGATCCGCGAGGATGCGGTGCGGTTGAATCATGCGGTGACGCGTATTCAGTTCGAATACGTCGTTGGCTTCGGTTTTCTTCGGTCTCCCGCGCACGTTGAGGCTGTGGCAGCCTCGTATTATCTGATCAGGAGCCGACTGATCGGACTCTATGAAGCCAGCCAGATGGCGCTCGTTCCTCACCTCGAAGCAACTGTCTAGAGCCATTCTGGCTTCTCTGTCAGAATCGATCCGGGAATTAACGCAAGCAGATCGGGACATTCTGCGAAGTTTGAGGCGTTCCAGGGTCGCCTCAAGCGGTGTAGCTCCGTCCAAGACCCAGCGCAGATAAGCCTTTTCGATAGGTGATAGAGCTTCGATCCGCGGCGAAGTGCGCTTCCGCATGCAGGTCGAGCGGCAGGTCCTCCGGGAACTGGGTCTCCACAATCTCGATATCTTCAGCAAAGACCTGGTAGTTGAAGTCAAGAGTCGCTTCGATCGGAGCATCCTTGTCAAAGTTCCTGCAGATCGGGACGAAGAGGCGGGTCGCTCGGGCAGACATGGGCGAGGCCGCATTCATGATGTGGAGGAGCCCGCCGTGGGGAAACTCTACGGTCAGCTTCGCGGTGAAGGGCTGAAAGACCTCAAATCGACGGTGCCATTGGAATCCTGGCGGGTTCAGGTGCTTGAAGCCGTGCGAGTAATTGCTCACAGAGCTTATATAGTCCGCCACGAAGCCGCCCGGGGTCATCGTGACCTTGTAATCCGGGACGGCGGGATTGTCCGGCTCGCCAAAGCTCTCTTTATGGACGAACGCAAAGTGGCTTACATCGAGGAAGCCTTCCATCTGCCGTCCCGCTGCGGCCTTGATATCGACCTTGTCTGGAAGCACCTGCAGGTAGTCCGGGTCGGCCCATTCCTTCATCTCGGGAAGCGGTAGCGGCCCGTTGTCAACCAGGCGTACCCAGACAAGTCCGTACTGCTCCTGGGCCTGGTACATATCGATGCGCAGGCGGGGGGAGATTACGCCGCCCGGGTGGGCGGGAATACACGTGCAGCGGCCCTCCCGATCGTAGCGTAGCCCGTGGTATTTGCAGATGATCTCATCGTTCTCGACGTGTCCCAGGCTTAGCGGAACCCCTCGGTGGTAGCAGATATCCCGGGCCGCTGCGACTGTTCCGTCAGAGAGGCGATAGAGCACGAGGCGTTCGTCGAGGAGCCGTGTTGCGTACGGCTTGCTTGTTATTTCGTGTGAGAAGGCGACGGGATACCAGAAGGGAGCGAGCGCTCTCCAGTCGGATTCGGCGAAGGTACACCCACGGGGAAGAGCGTGGACGCGAGTCGAACCAGGGGCCAGCAGCTCTGAGGTGGGGATCAAGGAGGTCGCCATGCGTCATTATGAGGCAGGCCGACCTGCGAATCAATCGTGAAGAGCATCCTGAGAACCTGTCCATGGAGACGTCCTCAGAAGGCACTCCGCACAGAGTCCGATCGACCTCTTACGCGGAGACTGCCTTCTAAGCGTGTCTGCGTGGGCGCACCTTATGATGAAGGCAGGGACAGGACATACGTATGCAGCTCAAATCCGAGATCGAGGGTCGAAGCGTAGCGCCGGAATCGCGGGGCCGCAACACCGCTGAGACGCTGGTGACTCGATTCAAGGGGGAAGAGGCCCGGCCCGCTTCCGATACGCTGGCAGTCGAGGAACCGCTCGAGATTCAGCTTCGCTTTGGACCAGCTGACGGCCGGCGGGACAAGTCAATCTCGGTCACGATGAGGACCCCGGGCAACGACTTCGAACTGGTTGCAGGCTTTCTTATGACCGAGGGAATCGTCAGTGATGCAGCCGACATCAGCGAGATCACCTATGTCGCTGGTCGAACTGGCAGCTCGGATGCATCCCCCGATCGGGTCATTCTGCCGTATCAACCGGAGCGAAATGTAGTTCTGGTGGAACTGATCCCCGGTGTTCAAGTCAGCATGGCGAATCTGGAACGGAATTTTTATACGACCTCAAGCTGCGGGATCTGCGGAAAGGCCTCTCTGCTCGCCCTGCGCACCGTCTGCCCGCCAAGACTCCCGAACCGCTTCCAAATGGAGGCCCGGGTTCTCTACTCTCTGCCGGATAAGCTGCGTGCCGCCCAGGATGTCTTCGAGCAGACGGGAGGTCTACACGCCTCCGGGCTGTTCGATGCTGCCGGAGAGCTTCACTCCATTCGCGAGGACGTTGGGAGGCACAACGCAGTGGACAAGCTTCTGGGCGCGGAATTTCTGGCCGATCAAACTCCGGCGCGGGACCGGATGCTGCTCCTGTCGGGCAGGGCAAGTTTTGAGCTTCTTCAGAAGGCCCTCATGGGAGGCGTTGCCATGGTTGCTGCAGTTGGGGCGCCCTCCAGTCTGGCTGTCCAGGTCGCCAGGGAGTTCGACATCACCCTCGTGGGATTTCTGCGGGATGACCACTTCAACGTCTATCACGGCGAGCAGCGCATCCTGCGCCACTCTCTCGCCAACGGAGCATCATGAAGCTGCGCGTTCAGGGCAATTCAATTCGGTATAGGGTATTACGCTCAGAGGTTGCGATGCTGATCGAGACCGGGCGCGTCGTGGAGACCGTGCAGCTTGCTTCCAGCGAAAATTCGGGGTTATTGTATGCACTTGTAATGGAGCCGGGTTCGGAACCGATGCATCTTCGCCGCGAGGCCTCCGGGATCTCGATCGTCGTCGCTTCCGCCAGGGCGATTGAATGGGCCGAGAGCGCCAGCCAGGTCGGGATGTACGCATCCATCGATCTGGGAGGCAATGGAACCCTCGAGCTGCTGGTAGAGAAGGACTTCGCTTGTCTCGATCTGAGCGATGCGGAGAATCAGGACACATTCCCGAACCCGCAGCTTGGCTCGGTCTGCTAGCTCCGTTGTGACGGCCGGACGAGCTTTCCGTGGCTCTCATTGATCGCGGTATGTATCTGACCTATACTGAACCTGCTTACGGTGTCCGCTTTTGCGAGCGGACTGAAAAGGGAATCCGGTTAGAATCCGGAACTGCCCCGCAGCGGTAACAGGAACGAAAGCTTGAAGTAAGAGCACTGGTTCAGCCATGAACTGGGAAGCTGAAGCGAGTAGGGAGCCTGTGAGTCCGAAGACCTGCCGAGAGTCGTGCTCATGACGAGCACGAGAACACAGGCCTGCGAGGAGAGGGCCGAGTGATGCAGCCTTCTGGCGCTGCATCTTGTAACCCCATGTCGAACGATGTTTCTCGTGATTGACCGCCCATGCCTGTTGTATCCAGGCTGACGAGCGTTGCTCCAACCGTACGTGATGGGTGGCCGGTGCTGCCCTGCATTGGATCAAGAAAGCTCAGGAAGACGGACGATGAGAGTTGGACAAAATTTCTGCCCGGGGATCCTTCACGCAGTTCCTGCCAAGGACGGATTCCTGATGCGCATCAGGATCCCTGGCGGCTTGCTGCTCGCAAGCCAGCTTAGAGCGATCGCGAAGGTCGCCGAGAGCTGTGCCGACGGGGAGATCGAAGTCACCTCACGAGCAAACCTCCAGCTGCGGGGAATCGCAGAGGATGATCTCGCGACCGCGGCCGAGATGTTGAGGTCTGCGGCTCTCCTGCCGTCAGAGGCCCACGACCGTGTGCGCAACGTCGTTACTAGCCCCTTGGCGGGACTGGATGCGGAAGAGCTACTCGATACGCGAACGATCATCCGCGAGCTGGATGCGCACCTGGTCGCAGACGCGACGTTGACAAGGCTCCATCCCAAGTTCACCCTCGGGATCGATGGTGGCGGACGCCGGTTCAGTCACGACATCGAAGATCTTTCTCTACGGGCGATCAAGGTCGATGGGGAGGTTCGCTTTCGCCTTTCCATCGGAGGTGCGGATTCGACGTATACCGTTCTTCCTGGAGCTTCGGTTGAATGCATGATGCAGGCTGCGCGCATCTGCGTGTCACTCGCTGAGGAGTGTACTCTGCCCGTTCGCGGCAAGAAGCTCCTTGAAGTTGATGGTGGAATGAACAGAATCACTCAAAGGCTTGCGCACCTTCTGATCGAGGGCGACGTTGCCGAAGATACGCGTCCGGTCCTCGAGGCGCCGATCGGTGTCAGTCCCGGAGTCAACGCTTCGAAGGTGAACGTGGTGCCCTCGATCCCACTTGGTCGTATGACTGCGGCGCAGGTTCGTTGCCTGTGTGATGTGGCTTCGCGGTGGGATCTGGATCTTCGCCTCGCACCATGGCGCGGTGTGGCGCTGGGAGGGGTTTTGAGGAGCGAAGCGGAGGTTGTCATCGCACAGCTCGAAGCTGCTGGACTCGCATGCGACCAGCATGATGGTTATTACGGACTAGCGGCATGCGCGGGCATCACAGGCTGTGATGCGTCGCTGGCAGATGTTCGCGGCGACGCCCGGCTCATCGCGAGCCGTCTGGCAGGCCGCCAAGCGATCCCCGGCTGGACCGTCAACTTATCCGGATGCGAGAAGCAATGCGCCATGCGTCATGGGGCAAGCGTTGAGTTGATTGCCACCGGAAGCGCCTACACCGTGCGCACGTCTGGCCTGCTATCGCAACTCGACGCTGCGCCGACCGCGGCAATCGATGCGGTGTACGCGGCTCATAGTGCCATGATCGCGCAGGCCTCCGCATGAAGATGAGTTATGAGAAAGATGGAGCTGCAATCTATCGGGAGTCCTTCTCGATCATCCGGCGTGAGGCTGACTTATCCGCGTTTCCCTCGGACCTTGCTCGTATCGTTGTACGGATGATTCACGCGTGCGGCATGACCGATCTGCCGGAGTACATCCTTGCCTCCCCCGGTGCAACGGAGATTGGCGTGCAAGCTCTTCGTGCCGGTGCTCCAGTGCTCTGCGATGCCACGATGGTGGCCAATGGAGTGACCCGTTCGCGTCTGCCCGCGAACAACGAAGTGATCTGCACGCTGACTGACCTGCGCACAAAAGCCCTGGCTGCAGAGCTCAATACGACGCGGAGTGCAGCGGCGCTCGAGTTGTGGCGCGACCGGCTCGCAGGATCGATCGTTGTTATCGGAAACGCTCCGACCGCACTCTTCCATCTCCTCGAGATGCTCGAGTCTGGCGCGCCTCGTCCAGCGCTTATCCTTGGAATTCCGGTGGGATTTGTCGGAGCAGCCGAGTCTAAGGCTGCCCTGGCGGAGAACAAGTTGCAGCTTCCTTACATCACAGTTCGTGGCCGGCGGG
>CAZZZQ010000264.1:0-5517 GCA_964658405.1 uncultured Sphingomonas sp. | reverse complement strand
ACGCGACGCCGCCGACGAGGAAGTAGTTGATCATGTCGGGCAGCTGGAAGGCGGCGTAGTACGCATCCGTGACCGGGCCCGCGCCGAAGACAGACGCAATGTACTTCGTCCGAACGAGCCCGAGGACGCCGGACAGAATGGTCGACGCCATGAGCAGCAGCGTGGCCGAGAACGCCGTGTGCGTCGCCGAAGGGCGCAACATGCCGAGCAGGCTGCGCTTCGCGGGGGGTGCTGCCGGATTGAGGATGACCTGGTCGCTCAACGAGCTGGATCTCGGGGCGATGGAGTCGCCACTCCGATTCTATCGGTCAGGACTTTGCGGAAGAAGACGGTTGCTTCGGGGTTGTCGTTATAGGGCTCGCAGGAGACGTAGCCGCGGCGGCGATAGAGTGCGATGGCTGACTGCATGTCGTCCCGGCTGTCGAGGTAGATCGCGGAAAGCAACGCGGTCGCGGCATACCCTTCGAGCGCGTCCAGCAGGGCTTCGGCGATTCCCTGCCGCCTGAACTGCGTGCGGACGTACAGGCGCTTGCATTCGCCGCTCGCCGGAAGATGCTTAAGAGGTCGAAGGACAACGCAGCCTGCCGGGACGCCGCCGACGTAGGCGAGCCACATTGCTGTGTCCGGGCTGTTCAGGAAGCTGTCGACTGTCTCGGGCGTGTCGCGGTCCAGCACTCCCAGCTGAACGGAGTACTCGTTGAGCAGGAGGAGGACTTCGGCTGTCTGGGCAGACGTTCCGCGACGGATCTCTGGCGCTGCCATCGGAACTCCTTTGCGAAAGCGCCCTGACGCCGGGCGGGCGCTACTCCGTAGGGTGCTGGACGCTTCGCGTGAGACTTGCTTTAGCCGGAATAGACCACGGATCCTTCGCTGAGGGTCGCGTGGATGCGTCCAAGCATCGTCGCGCCGTCAAAGGGCGTGTTCTTCGACTTCGAGCGCGAGTCGCGAGCGGCAAAGTTCCACTCCACTGCCGGATTGAAGAGCACCAGGTCAGCGTAGCTCCCAACCTTTAGATTCCCGCGATCGCTGAGGCTTATGATCTTCGCCGGGGCGTGGCTCATCAGCTCAATGATGCGCGAGAGTGGCAGGCCATGTGTACCGTGGAGCACCCGCAGCGCTAGTCCAAGCGCCGTCTCAAGACCGGTGATCCCGTTCGGCGCCCGCTCAAACTCAACCTCTTTTTCGTGGGAGGCATGCGGCGCGTGATCGGTCGCAATGCAGTCGACCGTGCCGTCACGAAGCGCCTCGATCACGGCCAGCCGGTCAAGCTCCGAGCGCAGCGGCGGGTTCATCTTGGCGTTGGTGTCGAAGTCGGCGAGCGCCTCGTCGGTCAGGGTGAAGTGATGCGGCGCAGCCTCGCAGGTGACGTGCAGACCCTGCCGTTTGGCCTCGCGGATCGCCTCCAGCGCCTTCGCCGTCGATAGATGCTGGACGTGGAGATGGGCGCGCAGCTTCTCGACGCGCTCGATCTCGCGGAGCAGCTGAATATCGCGCTCGACGATGTTCGACTCCGCTTCGACCGTCATGCCGCGCAGGCCGAGCTTGAACGCCATGGGGCCGAAGTTCATGCTGCAGCCTCCGGTCAGTCGCGTGTCCTCGGCGTGCTGCGAGATGGGGAGGCCGAGGCGGGCGGCGGCAATCAGGGCAGCGCGCATCACGTGATCTTCGAGGATGGGCTTGCCGTCGTCGGTGAAGCCAACGGCACCGACCTTTGCGAGGGCTTCGTAGTCCGACAGCGTCGCACCCAGCGAGCCAAGCGTTGCCGCAGGCATGGCGAGCAGATGGACCACGGAGCCGCGCTCCGGGGCCAGCATCCAGCCGAGCTTTTCGACCGTGTCGTTGACCGGAACCGTGTTCGGCATGGCGACGACGGTGGTAAAGCCGCCTGCCGCAGCGGCTGAGGTTCCCGTCGCGATGGTCTCTTTGTAGGTCTGGCCGGGCTCGCGGAGGTGGACGTGGACGTCGATGAAGCCGGGCGCAAGGACAAGACCCGTGGCGTCCAGCTCGTTCGCTATCTTCGGGAGCGTGCCGGGAGCTTCGACGGCGGCAATGCGTCCATTCTGGATCAGCAGGTCGCGGGGAGCGTCGATCCCGGAGGCAGGATCGATCACGTGGGCGTGCCGGATGAGGAGGTCGGGGGTCATGCGTTTGCTCCGAGCGCGCGTACGAGGAGGGCCGTCCGGACGGCGAGGCCGTGGGCGACCTGGTCCTCGATGGCGGAGTTAGGACCATCGGCGACCTCGCCGGCGATCTCGAGGCCGCGGATCATCGGGCCCGGATGGAGGACGAGGGCACGCGGCGCGCGGGAGGCGAGCCGCTCCTCGCTGAGCTGGTAGCGGGCGATGTACTCGCCCAGGTCGAGTTCGAGGCCGGCGAGCCGTTCGCGCTGGATCCGGAGCATCATAACGACGTCGGCCTGGGCCAGTGCGGCGTCGAAGTCGCGGACCAGCTCGACGGCAGGGTGGAGAATGCGGGCCTGCTCGGGGAGCAGCGGCTCCGGTCCGCAGAGCAGGACGCGGGCACCGAGCCGCGGGAGCAGCATGGCGTTCGAGCGGGCGACGCGGCTGTGGCGGATGTCGCCGGTGATGACAATCGTGACCCCGGCAAGGGTCTTCTCGTGTGCGGTCGTCGCATCGAGGCCGAGACGCGTCAGCATGGTGCGGAGGTCGAGCAGCGCCTGGGAGGGGTGCTGATGCATCCCGTCGCCGGCGTTCAAAACGGGCAGCCCGGTGGTGCGGGCAAGCAGCATTGGAGCGCCTGAGACCGGGTGGCGGAGGATGATGCACTCAGCGCCGAGAGCCCGCAGGGTCAGTCCGGTGTCCTTCAGCGACTCACCCTTTTCGATCGAGGAGGATTTGTCGCTGACCAGCGTCGTGGTCGCTCCGAGCGACTTCGCAGCCAGCTCGAAGGAGGTGCGCGTCCGTGTACTGGACTCGTAGAAGAGCAGCGCGATTCGCCGCGATGCCAGCACTTTAGAGCGCTCGGCGGCGGGCATCTGCTCGATCCGCGCGGTGAGCGAAAGAATGGAAGCGACGTCGGCGATTGGGAGACCGTCGACGGTAAGGAGCGAGCCTGCTGGGTACTTCGGGGCTGAGGTCATGGAGAGTACGGCTAGTCCACCAGCTCGACGAGCAGCACCTGTTCGTCGCCGTCGATCTCGTTCAGCTTGACCTCGATGATCTCGCGGCGGGAGGTCGGGATGGTGCGGCCGGTAAAGGTGGCCTGGATGGGGAGCTCGCGGTGGCCGCGGTCGATCAGGACGAGCAGCTGCACGCTGCGGGGGCGGCCGTGGCTGAAGAGGGCGTCGAGCGCCGCGCGGATCGTCCGGCCGGTGTAGAGCACGTCGTCGCAGAGAATGATGTCGCGGCCGGCGATGTCGAAGCCGAGGTCCCCGGCGGTGACGGTGGGGCGCGGGCCGGCGGTCGAGAGGTCGTCGCGGTAGAAGCTGATGTCGAGGACGCCAGTGTCGACGGGGTGCTTCTCGATCTTGCTGATCAGGGCGGAGAGGCGCTGGGCGAGCGGGACGCCGCGGCGCTTGATGCCGACGAG
The DNA here is from genome assembly GCA_964658405.1 of uncultured Sphingomonas sp. Classification (GTDB taxonomy): domain Bacteria; phylum Acidobacteriota; class Terriglobia; order Terriglobales; family Acidobacteriaceae; genus Edaphobacter. The sequence goes on along the minus strand of CAZZZQ010000264.1, from coordinate 1,968 downwards.
GCCGAGATTGGCGCCACCGTCGTTCTTTTCGACGATCTCGTGGGCGAGCCGGACGAGGGTTCGTTCGATCTCGGAGGCCGACATGAGGCGGCCCTTCTGACGAAGCGTTGGGGTCCTGGTCGAGGCGGGGGCGGTCGTGAGGTCACTCATAGCGGTTGGCCCTGATTCTAGCAGGATGGGGCGAACGGAAATCATCACGCGAAGCAATCACACGTCACGAAGTGACCGCCCCACGCGCAGTGGGCCCATCCGGCAGGATAAGTCCCTAGCCTAACTAAAGCCGAGCCCGGCTCCGGCTCCGCAGCAGTCCATTCACCGCTCCCCCAAAGGCAGAGAAGAGCAGAAGACAGATGGAGCTGATCGAGATGCTGGTCAGGATAAGCCCGGCCTGGAACTCCGGCAGATCGTACAGCCGCACCACTTCAGCAGTGGCTTCTGGCGAGGATGAGGCGGCCGCCTGCTTTCCTGCAAGCTTGGCCTGCGCGAGCATCTGCGCAAAGTCCGCGTCGAAGCTGGTCATGGCATGCAGGCCAAAGCGCGCGACCAGACCGGCGATTGCCATGGTGACTGCGACGAGAACAACGACGCACAAACCAGTGGTGAGGCCGACCCGCGCCCCGATCGATGCATCCATCCAGGCCAGGGGCCGCTGACGGCGGTAGAGGGCAAGCGCGGTCGTCGACCCGGTCAGGATCCAGATAGTGCTGATCAGCGAGACGCCGGGGACCTTGAGCGAGACGACGCAGAGGATCGCGGCGATAGCGGCGACGATGGCGGCGGAGCGAATGGCGGCCTGCCAGTCGACCTGCCGGGGCAGCGGCGGAGGCTGAGCGCCGGGGGCGTCCGGATCCTCCGACCGCAGCTGCTGGTCGGTGATGTAGTCCTCGGTAAGGAAGAGCTGCGGCGCACCGCAGTGGGGGCAGAAGGGCGAAAGGCCGTCACCCGAGGGAAGATCGCCGCCACATCGGTGACAAGATTTGTGCATACCACTCATAAAGCTACCCCAGCCCGCAGGGGGCGGCAAGCCGGGGTTGACCAGGTTACTGCTGCCTATCGTCTTTAGTGTCTTTATCTTTGTCGTCGCTGTTGAAGTTGAAGTCGACCGGCAGATCGAGCGAGACCAGTCCAAACTTCGTACCGCCGTTCTCTGAATCGATATCGACGATGTGTTGGTGCTTCTTCGAGCCGGCCTTCAGCTGGAGGTTTCCACCACTGTCATGGTCGCTGCTGTCGTCGCAGGTCAGGCCTTCCGCTGTCCGAACCGGCGTCCCTACTGGATGCTTCCCGTTGCACTGGATGACGTTCCCAAAACGGCCCAACGCCTTCCGGTAAAAGGCCGTCACCGACTCCGGGCTGTCCGGCGTCCGGTAGGAGGCGGCCTTTACCTTCAACTGAAAGCTGCCGAAGCTCATATTAATGTCCGCGGACCCGCTGCTGTCCTTTCCGTTCTTCTTCACGTCTTTGGCCAGCGTGGCGCCCGGGTAGACCGGAAGCGCGATCCCCGACACCACCGCGGAGTCGTTCGTCTTGACCTGCATCCCGCCAAACGGCGTCGCAATCTTCACGTTGTCGTTATCCCCGTGCTTATCGTTCTCAACCCGGCAGCCTGAAAGGCTGAGTACTGCCATCATCACTGCCAACGTTACGGTCTGCTTCTGCATGGAACGCCTCCGTCCTGAACCTCTTCATGTGTGTTCTTGGATCCTGGGGACACACTCACCATACGCGGTCGCGGTGCGGGGAGTTCCCTCCCCCGGAATCCGCGCCCCGCTCATGGCATCCAATAGCCATGTCGAACGCACCGGTATCGCATCTCTTTTCACCTCTCGCCCTTCGCAGCTTAAATCTCGCCAACCGCATCGTGGTCTCGCCGATGTGTGAATACTCGTCCGAGGACGGCTTTGCGAATGACTGGCACTTCGTCCATCTGGGAAGCCGTGCCGTCGGCGGTGCAAGCCTCGTCATCAC
>CAZZZQ010000263.1:0-5527 GCA_964658405.1 uncultured Sphingomonas sp. | reverse complement strand
ATCCTGCGCTGACGATTATGGCGCTTGGACTGCGTTCCGCAGATGCATTTTTAAATAAAAACCGCTGAAGGTTGATCGTGATTCGATCGACCTTCAGCGGTTGGATTTGACTGCTGTTTAGTGACCCTTTTCCTGGGTGGATGGGATCATTGCTGCGGGCTTTGGATCGAAGCTGTTCCAGCGCCAGCCCTCCGCGGCGTTTGCATCAGCGGGCGCAGTCCATTCGGTCGCGCCCATTCCATTCAGGTCATAGACGATCTTTCCGTCCTTGATCGTCATCTCGCAGAGCAGCTTCTCTTTACCGTCGAGACGACGGTTGATCATGTCGGTGAAGCCGAAGTTTCCCTTCTCGACACGGAGCACGGCGACGTCTGCGATGGAGCCTTCGGAGAGATTGCCGAGCTCTTCGTGCTTGATCTCGCGCGCGGGGTGAGAGGTCATCTCGGCGATGACCTGCGGAAGGGGAACGCCGACCGCGAGGATCTTGTCCGCGACGTTGAGCTCGTCCTTCATTGCGGAGTTCATGCTGGTGATGTGCAGGTCGGTCGAGATGGAATCGGGGATGAAGCCGTCCTTGACCATCGGAACGGCGAGCGACCACTTGAAGCTGCCGCCGCCCTGGCCGACGTCGAAGAAGATGCCGCGCTTGCGGCCTTCGATCATGCCTTTGCTGGGGCCGAGCGTGGTGGGATCCTGCTCGTGCCGCAGGCCGGAGTACATGTGCGTGTAGATGTCGCCGGGGCGCATCTTCTTCGTCATCAGGTCGTAGATGGGACGCGTTGGGCGGTCGACGCCGAAGTCGACCATGACGGGAATGTTGGCCTTGGTTCCGGCGACCTCAGCCTGATCGACCGGCGTCCACTCGGGGCCTTCGAAGTGCGCGGTCTTGATGCCGACGATGGTGTCCGGATATTTGAGCGCCATGGCGCCGGTGGCCTGGCCGTCCATGTCGGCGGTGTTCTGCTCGTACTTCGGACCGCGCATGCCGGAGCCCACGATGTTGAGCATGGCGAAGACGCGGGTCTTCGAGCGATCGATGATGCGGTCCTTGAAGTCTTCGAAGTTGCGCCAGCCGGAGCAGCCTGCGTCGACCACGGTCGTGACGCCGACGCGGAAGGTGAAGCCGTCGGGCGGGACGCTGTTGTCGCCCGCGTAGGAGTTGCGCTCGCCGGTCCCGGCGTAGACGTGAACGTGAATGTCGATGAGGCCGGGGGTGACGTAGAGGCCGGTGGCGTCGATCGTCTTCAGCGAAGAGGATGCGGCGAGATGCGGCGCGACCTTTGCGATCTTGCCATCTTTGATCGCGACGTCCATGACGGCGTCGATGTGGTTCTTATCGTCGAGGACGTGGCCGCCGTGCAGGATGAGGTCGTAGGCCGGCAGTGCCTTCTGCGCGAAGGCGTTGGCGCTGAGCGTGAGGGCGAGAGGGAGGCAGAGACGGACGACACGCCGGCGGGAGAAAAGCTGATGCATGGGACCTCAATCAACGCGCTGATTGCGCGGGTTAAGTTTGAGAGTGCTGACGCCGATGAGCTGGCGCCAGCGTACTTTCGTTGATGTCCGGTCAGGCCTTCGTGGCCTTCCAGGTCGCTTCGCCGTACTCGCCCATCTGGACGGTGCCGGTGATGTTGGTGCCGTCGACGGTGCCCTTGAAGTTCCAGGGAACAGAGTTGCCGCTGACGGCCATATTGCTGTGGAGCTCGATCTGGTTGGCGTGGATGGAGCCTTTCAGATCGGACTTGTAGAGCTCGCCGTTCTGTACGCCGGTGAGGGTGTTGCCATCCTGCTTGAGCGTGAAGTGCTGCTCGCCGGCACCACGGAGATACTGGATCGCGACGGCCCATGTTCCCTGCACCTTCGCGGGCGCTCCGGAGGGGATGATGGGGTCGGAGTAGTGGCCTAGCTTGGTCAGGCCTTCGTAGACTGCATCGGCGATGATGCGGTCTTCGCCGGGGTCCATCATGTAGGGCATGATGGTCAGCGTGCTTGCCATGCTGGTGGGGCGCACACCGGTTCCGCCGTCGACCATGATGCGCGGACTGCCTGCGTCGAGGCGCGCAACCATCTCGGTGCCGGTGATCTTGAGGACGTTCGCGTCCCAGTGGATGCGGAGGCGCGGGGAGCGGTTGGAGAGATCTTCGGGCTGCAGATATTCGGTGGTGACCGAGGGGAGGCCCTTGACGCGGGCATCGATGTGCTGGAGCCAGGAGAGCCATTCGCGCTGCTCCGCTGCGTGGTCGCGCTTGTACCACTGGCGCACGGCGGCGAGCAGGCCCATGATCTCTTCCTTGCTGCACTTGTAGGCTCGCCCGTAGTTATGGTGCGGCGCGGCCTGGAAGTACGCGGCCTGGCAGAGATCCTTCTGGCCGATGAGCATGCCGGAGGACTGTGGTCCGCGCATACATTTTCCGCCGGAGTAGCCGACGAGTGACGCTCCGTGCTGGATGTGGATGTTGGGGACGAGCGGCTCTTCTGCGGCGGCGTCGACGAAGACGGGGACGCCCTTTTCCTTCGCGATCGCACAGATGTTTGGGATGCTGAGCGGGCCGTTCTCGGCGAGTGGGCTGGAGAGGATGTAGATCATTGCGGTGCGGCTGGAGAGCTTGCTGCGAAGCTCGTCGGCGGAGTCGACCTCGACGACCTCGGCACCGGTCATGCGGACGCCGAAGTCGTAGGGGTTGCGTGAGTGCTTCGGAATGATGACCTGGTCGCGGCCCTTGATGTAGGGGAGCGCCTGCGATTTTTCAGGGTCGGTCCCGGCGATGCAGGCAATGGTTGCGAGTGCGATGGCGGCCTCGCAGCCAGTCGTTGCTACGCCCCACTCTGCGCCGGTCAGCTGGCCGAGCTCTTTGCCGACGGCGTTCTGGAGCTCGTCGAGATGGACGAAGTAGAAGGAGGCGTCGTACATCGCCTGCTTAACCTGCGGGAGCGAGCGAGAGCCGCTGATGATCGTAAACGTGCCGTGGCCGTTGACGATGGGACGGACTCCGATGCGGGTGAAGAGGTTATCACCGGTGCTTCCCTCGCGGGCCGGCAGGGTGTGGGTGCCGGCATTGGCCTGCGTGAGCGCGCTTGCTGCGAGGGGGGAGACTGCGGTGACGGCTCCAACTGCCGAGAGCATTCCCGACTGCTTCAGAACATCTCGCCGGGACCATCGTGTGGTGCGAAAAAGTGACATAGACTCGCCGTTTCCTTTTGCTATTCGTGACTGTGATGGTGCTGGCTGCGAGTGCGCGTTAGATGTAGGCGATGAGATCGATCTCGACGAGCGAGCCGCCGGGAATGCCGCCTGCGGGAGCGACGGTGGTGCGAACCGGCGGGACCTTGCCGAAGCGGCCTGCGTACATCGTGTTCATCTTTGGCCAGTCGGCGATGTCGTTGAGGTAGACGTTGACCTTGAGGACCTTGTCCATCGAGGAGCCGGCGTCGGTGAGGGTCTTCTCGAGCTCGTCGAGGACGTGCTTGGTGTGCTCTTCGACGGTGCCCTTGAAGTGTGCGCCAACCCCGGCGAGGAAGAGCAGGTTGCCGTAGGAGACGGCGCTTGAAAACAGCGGTGGCGCGGCGGTGGCATTGTCAGCGTTCGGCTTGGCGGCTGGGTACGATTTTTTCTCGAGCTTGCCGGAGACCTGTGCCTCCGAGGTGGTTGCGAGTGCTGCTCCGCCGGTTGCGAGAACGGCTGCCTTGGCTGCGCTTTTGAGAAGACCTCTTCTGGACTGCTTTTCCATGACGTATCCCTTTCAGATCAGGTTGCGTGAAGTGTGTCGTTCAGGCTCGGGGCTGCGAGAGTGCGGCGTGAAGCTGGCGGCCTACGATCTCCGCCTCGCCGGGCTGCATCATCCATGTGCCGACGACGATGGTGTTTTCATTGGAGTGCGGACCGAGCCGGCCGGTCGTGCCGGTGGCTGGATTCAATGCGATGGGCGGGCTCTGCTTGAGTAACTTCTCCTGCACCTCTTTCGGCGTGATGCCGACTACCTTCGGATCGTAGGCGAGGATGAGGTGCGGGACGTGGTTTGCGATGGGTGGCATGAAGATCTCGCTCTTCATCGTCGGGATGTTCTTCAGCATGCTGACGATGGTATTGGCCCGCTTCATGTATTCGGCCTGGTTCTTTTCGTCGCTCTGTTCGAGCAGCCAGTCGACGGCGGCTACCATGCCGACGATCTGCTCCTTGGCAACCTTCATGCCACGGCCGACCGCGTCGGAGTTCGGACTGCCGTTGGCACCGGCGAGATCAGTGAGGTGCTTTTTGCCGAGGAGGAGGCCGGCGTTCTGCGGTCCGCGGATTCCCTTGCCGCCCGAGAAGCAGACGAGGTCGTAGCCCATGCCGGTGTACTTCCAGAGGTTCTCGATCGGCGGCATGTCGGCGGCCGCATCCATGTGGCATGGGACGTTGTGGTCGTGGGCTACCTTGAGCCAGGTCTCACGATCGATCTCGCCCTCCTCTGCGGAGTTGAAGAAGTTGGTCATGATCGTCTTCGAGGTGAACGCGCGCTTGTAGTCGTCAAGCGTGACAACTTCGACGATGCGAATTCCGCAGAGCAGCATCGCGTGGTCGTACTCGTAGCGATGGCCCTTCTGCACGATGACCTCGTTCTTCATGGAGCCGACGTTCTCAGGGATCTGATCGGGTAGCGTACCGTTCGCGGAGGCGATGCAGGCTGCGGTTGCGAGCGTAAGGGCGGCGGAAGCGCCGGAGGTGACGAGGGCACCTTCACAGCGAAGTCGCTTGGCAAGGTACTCGCCCGAGGCGCGCTGCAGATCCTTCAGGACTACGGGATGCAGCGCAGCTTTTGCAACAGCGCGCTGGACCTGCGGTGGCATGACGGCGGCGGTGAGATAGGTGTACGTCCCGGCGGCGTTGATGATGGTGGGAACGCCGAGCTTCGCGTAGTAGTCGTCTGCTGCAGTCGTAGTCTCTGCCTGCGCGGTGGAGGTGAGAAGAGGCGCCGCACCGACTGCGGCGAGCAGACCTTGCGACCACGCAATGAATCGGCGGCGGGTCAGGACAGACGAGGTATTCGTAGCTGGCATCGTTACAACCTCAGAGATCGTGATTCAAGTGCATCGAGGGACGGGTTAGATTCTGCCGAACTGCTTGACCGCGTCGGTGATGGAACGGAACTTTTCGATAAATGGGTACATCGAGTGCTCGCTGTTATCGAATTTCTGCGCGAGGATAAGAATCTCCGGCGCGTGGGCGCGGGGAACGACTACAACACCATCCTGATCGGCGACGATGATGTCGTTTGCAGCGACCATGACTCCATCACAGGAGACTGGCACGTTGACGCCGCCGAAGCGATAGTGCGTGACCGAGGTTGAGGGTACGGCACCGGTCGAATAGACGGGAAAGCCGATGCGTTTAAGCTGGGGAAGATCGCGAACGCCGCCGTCGATGACGGCTCCAGCAAAGCCACGCGCGAACATGGCGGTCCCCATCAGGCCGCCCATGCCGGCGATGTCGGCGCCGTCCTCAACCTGCATGACGTAGACCGCGCCGGGGCCGCCGGAGTCGATTGCCTTC
>CAZZZQ010000262.1:0-5530 GCA_964658405.1 uncultured Sphingomonas sp. | reverse complement strand
TGATCCGGTGCGGGGAGCCTTTTTACTTAACCCAGCCCTAGACCTCGTTCGCGGTCGACTGCAGATCGGTCGCCCAGAACGGCCGCGAGATATCCGGTCGCTCCTCAGCCGGGGCCGGCAGCAGGTACTGGTTCACCATGCTTGCAACCCACTGCGTCGTCTCTGGAGCAACTCCGGCGATCCGTGCGGCAAGCCACGCCTGCGGGGTGATTGTAATCTCGGCGCGTCCCGCTGCGACCGCGTTGAAGATCCGCGAAGCCGCATGCGAGACGGAGGCGGCGATCAGCGGCGTCTGCGCGCTGAAGTTGAACCACTCCTTCTCAAGCCCAACCTGGCCGGTAAAGTGCGCATGTGACTCGCCCCCGGTGCGCATCAGCCCCGGGCAGACGGTCGTGACGCAGATCCCTTTGTGGCGTAGCTCCGCGTGCAGACCCTCCGAGAATCCGACCAGCGCGAACTTGCTGGCAACGTACGGCAGCAGGTGCGGCACGGCAAACTTTCCGCCGATGCTGGCGATGTTCACGATGGAGCCCGACTGGCGGGCAAGCATCATTGGCATCGCGGCATAGGTCGTATAGAGCGCGGCGAAGAAGTTGGTCGCCATGGCACGTTCATATGATTCGAGCGGCTGGTTCTCGACCGGGCCGACCTCGATGATGCCGGCGTTGTTGATGAGGATGTCGATGTGTCCGAAGGCCTCGATGGCGGCTTCGATCAGGCCGCTTGCCTGGGTCTCGTCGGTCAGATCGGCGGAGACGAGCAGGATGTCGTTCTCATTTTGAACGGCTCCGCTTGTCAGCAGGTTCTGGCGCGCCTGTTCCAACTCGTCGTCCTTACGCGAGGCAAGGACAAGCTTTGCGCCGGAGCGGCCGAAGCGCTCTGCCAGCGCGAAGCCGAGGCCCCGTGAGCCGCCGGTGAGCACGACGACCTGTCCGGGTTTGATGCGTCGCGGGATGAGAGCATAGGCGGCGACGGAGGCGACCACTCCGGCGAGAATCTGGGCGGTGTAAAGAGCGGCAGTTGTCTTCTTCATGGCTGCTTTGTCTGATGCTCTAAATCGCAAGAGGGACTAAACTTGGGAGGAACACGTGGTATCTTCTAGGCGAGCAGGGATCATCCAGTGGCAACGAAGCGGAAAACCCGGGGAGCGTACATGATCTCGGCGGTTGCCGAGATGTATGACATCCACCCGCAGACCCTGCGGCTGTACGAGCGTGAAGGTCTGCTGCGCCCCTCGCGGAGCGACGGCAACACGCGCCTCTACACCGACGAGGACCTTGAACGGCTGGAGTTCATCCTGAACCTCGCCCGCGACCTCGGCGTCAACATCGCCGGCATCGCCATCGTTCTGCAGATGCGGGAGCGCATGGAGGAGATGAACCGCCAGATGCAAGGGTTCGTCGACTATGTCCGGACGGAGATGCTCTCGCGGATGCAGCAGCAGGAGCCGACCGCCGGGCTCGTCCCGCTGCGCCGGCCCATGATTGTTCCCGCCAAAGCACCTGTAAAAACGGCCCGCAAGAAGTCCTAGCTGATCACCTTCGATACTGGTCCAAGGTTACTGCCGACCCCATGGAATGATCTAAACTGAAGCGTGCGGGAGCAAATACGCCTCCGTGCGCGACCTTCAGGTAAGGATTCAGATGCATCTGCTGTTGCGTGTCCTATTCATCCTCGGCTTGATCGGTACGGTGACCTCGAGCATTTACTGCCTGATGGTCCTCGCCGCTGCGGCTCGCTTTGGTCTGCGAAAGCGTCGCGAAGAACGAGCCCCGGCTACCTTTCTTCCTCCTCTCAGCGTGTTGAAGCCGCTCCACGGAACCGAGACCGGGATGGAGCGCAACCTTATCTCCTTCTTCGAGCAGGACTACCCCGACTTCGAGCTGCTCTTCTGTGCCCGGCAGGAGTCGGACGAGGGGCTGCAGCTTGCCCGCCGCGTCGGCGCACGCTACCCCCACGTCGACGCGCAATACCTGACCTGCGGCGAGCCGATGCCGAAGTTTCATAACGCCAAGGTCTACTCGCTCGAGAAGCTGGACTCGGTCGCGAAGCATGAGCTCTACATCACCAGCGACGCCGACGTCCGCGTGAAGCCGGACTACCTCCGGCGCATGGTGCAGAACCTGAAGGATCCGCACGTTGGTCTGGCCTCCTGCGTGTACCTCGGCACGACCACCGGCACCCTCGCCCCGCAGCTTGACGCGGTCGGAAAGAGTGTTGAGATGACCTCCGGGGTTCTCGTCGCCGATATGCTCGAGGGGACGAAGTTTGCCCTCGGCGCGACCATGGCGGTGCGCAAGAAGTCGTTCCGCGATGTGGGCGGCTTCGGTGAGCTCGGCCAGTTTTACGCGGACGATTTTGTCCTTGGCAACCGGCTTTCGAAGCAGGGAACCGGCGTCCTGCTGGCGACGCATGTCATCCGGCTGATGGTGCAGGATTCACCCTTCTGGCTCTCGTTCCGCAACCAGCTTCGGTGGATGCAGAGCACGCGGCGGTCAAGACCGTGGGGTCACTTTGGCAGCGGCCTGACCTTTGCGGTTCCGTTCGGGCTGCTCGGATTGATCTGGGGACTGGGCAGCGGCCACATCGCGATGGGGTTTGCCTGGCTGGGCCTGACGGTTGTGAATCGCTGGCTGCAGGCTGGCGCGATTCTGCGTGTGATGGGGGATGAGGGGTGGCTGTACGGTGCGTTTATCTACCCACTTCGCGACGTGCTTGGCAGCCTCTTGTGGCTGGGAAGCTATGGCGGGGACCGCTTTTATTATCGCGGGAAGATCTACCGGTTGAAGGATGGCGGGCAGGTCGAAGCGACGGAATAGGCGACGCTGTCTGTAGGCGAAGCGTCGAATGCCCAATGGAGCGGTACCTCGTGATCAGAGGGACAAGCTGCTAAGACTCACATTTGCGCCAAAGCATCGGCAGGCACAGCCGAGAGCGAAGGGCTGAACATCGCAATCCTCAACCAATGCCCAGACCTTGGTTGAGGTGGCGAGAGTGCGACCAGTTCCACGCCGGTTCGGGAATCAAAAAAAGCTGTGGCATCCCAACACAGGTTCCGCGTCAGCTCGGGATCACCAGGTATTGCTCGATCTTCCCGTCCGGCTCAACATAAACCGTCACCGTCAGCTTCATATTTGCCAGCGTCACCTCAAACGCTCGGAAGGTCATCCCGCCCCTCTGCTGCTCCGCGACCTGCGTGAAGCTGCTCGGCTTCCCCAAAGGCTTCAAGCTGCTCGCAAAATCCTCCACAGCCTCCGCTGAAAAATAGGCATTGCAAAAGGGCGTCAGCTGTCTGCGATCCAGCCTGCCCTCCTGCAGGCCGGTAAAGATCGCCAGCATCCGCTGCTCTTCCTTCTTTGTCGCGTCGCCTGAGGACGTGTCGCCACCCAGCAGCAACGGCGTGATCTCCTTCGCCAGCACGCTCGCCGCCTCTGCCGCGTCCTCATTCGTCAGCACCGTGATCGCGACCTTTTCATCCGGGTAGAAGACATTCTCCGAGACAAAGCCCGAGACCTCACCGCTGTGCTCCACGTAACGATGACCGTTACGATCCCCCACCTGCACGCCGAGCCCGTAGTGCGATCCGCTGCCGTCTTTCAGCTTTACCTCGGTAAACATTGCGTCGTAGGAGGTCGGCGCAAGCAGCGTTCGATTCATCATGCTGATGTTCCACAGCGCAAGATCGCTCGCCGGCATGGCCAGCTCACCAGCCGCAAACATCCACCCGGTCCCCTCCTTCGGCGCCGGACGCAGCGGTCCAAGCGCGTGCCTGTAGTAGCCGGTCGGATCCGACGGCGGCAGCCGGCTCGCGTCTGAATTGAGGATGCCGTTCATCTTAAGAGGGCGGAAGATCCGCTCCTGCAACTGCTCGGTCAGCGGCTTGCCGCCCACGATCTCCGCGATCCGCCCGGCGATGACGTAGTTCGTGTTCGAGTACTGCCATTTCGTCCCCGGCTCGAAGTCCAGCGGCTTCCTGCCCCACACGTCGAGAATGTGCTGGGGCGTCGTCGACTCCAGCATCGAGGTCATCACGTAGTCCTCCGGCCAGAAGTCCTGATAGCCGGAGGTCATCGAGAGCACCTCGCGGATCGTCACCTCGTTTGCCCGTGTCAGCTCCGGCAGATACTTGCCCACCGCATCGTCGAGCGACAGCTTCCCATCCTGCGCGAGCAGAAGAATCAGCGCGGCCGTGAACTGCTTGCTTACCGAGCCGACCGAGTACTGCATCTCCGGACGAGCCTCCATCACAGGCGAGATCCGCGCCTTGCCATACGCCTTCACATACGCAATCTTTCCACCCTGCACGATCGCGACGGAGGCACTCGGAACACCGGTCGAGGCCAGCACGCTCGCGGCAGCCGCATCGATCTGCGCGGCGGTCGCAGCCGGCAATGTCGCTTGAGAGAAGAGTGATGAAGAGCCAGCGAATAGAAGGAACGATGCAGCGGCGAGAGAACTCGTTTTAGACATACGAGAAGCGTACCAGCGGGCAGCTACGGATGAATCTGGGCGCTGCCGTGAACGCCCGCCGAGATCTTCTTCAACAGAAACTCCTGGATCAGCGACGCCACCGCGCCCGATGCCGTGCCAATCAGCGCATTGTCGATCGTGACCCGCGCCGAGTCGCGATCGCTTGCCGGATAATACACATTCGAAAGTCCTGCCGAGGCAATATTTCCCAGCACATTCGAGTAGTTCGGCTGCCACTTGCCGTTATCGCCCCTGCAGATGACCACCGTCGAGATCGCGTACAGCGCACGCGACTTGATGCTCCCCGTACCCTTGTAGAAGTAGCGCGGATCCTGATGAAAGAGCGAGGGCAGGATCGCCGCACCGATCATCGTGCTGACGAAGCCGTCGGCATAGGAGGCGCCATAGCGCTTGGCATAGCCGCTCGCACCCTGCCCGTAGCCGCTCATATAGTTCCCCGCCTGCTCGATCCCTGCCGTCACACCGGCGCCGAGAAAGGCGATCGGATCGGTGGAGTTCCGGAGAGCCAGCCGAAACTTCTGCTCGGAGCTGAGCGGCGCCGCGTTCCAGACATAGGTCGCATAAAAGTTCGGGAAGATGCCGAGGACGCGCTGCTTCTCCTCCGCCTTCATCTGCTCCTCAGCCAGATCGTGCTTCGTGAAGACAACGTTGACTGTATCCGCGGACCCGACCGAGAGGGTCACCGTCAGCGGATCGTAGCTCGCACCCTGCGAAAGCACTATCGGTGGCTGCGACCAGGTTACGAAGCCCTTGGCGGCGATCGTCAGGACGAAGCTTCCAGCCGGCAAGTCGTTAAAAACAAATGAGCCATCACTCGCAGTAAGTGTCTTCTGGACGATCGAGTCTCCGCGTACAAGCGTGACCGTCGCACCCACGACCATATCCTCAAGCGGATCCAGAACCACACCACGGATGCTTCCGCCGGTCTGCTGGTTCGCTGCGGTCTGTCCCGGTGAGTCCGGCAAGGCGCTGCTGTCGATCGAAGGAGTAGCCGGTGCCGCCGAAGGCTCGATGCGACGACCAGACCGGGCCGCGGTCC
>CAZZZQ010000261.1:3056-5532 GCA_964658405.1 uncultured Sphingomonas sp. | reverse complement strand
GGACCTCATCATGCCCTGGTCAGAGAAGTACAACCAGATCCAGACCTACGTTGCCGGTGCTCAGTCGACGCTCTTTCCGGGCGCACCGCAAGGCCTGCTGGTCGCGGGTGATCCGGGCGTTCCAAAGACGATTGCGCCGACCAGCTATAAGAACGTTGCACCGCGAATCGGCCTTGCGTACTCGCCCAAGTTTGAAGAGGGCTTTGGGCGGGCTATCTTCGGCGGGAGTGGCAAGAGCAGCATTCGTGCCAGCTACGGCATCTTCTACACTGCCTTTCCGGGTCTTTCAGCGGGGATCATGTACGCCGTTCCGCCGTTTGGTTACAACTATCTCAGTCCTGCTCCACCGTTGATGGCCACGCCGTTCATTACGGCGGCGACGGGGATCGACAACGGCCAGCGCTTTCCGTTCCCCTTCCCGGCGCATAGGGTCTCGCGTACCAGCCCGGACACCTGGGTCAACTGGGCGAACTTCCTCCCCATCTCGGCTGACCCCTTCTTCGACCGGAGGAATAAGCCCGGGTACATCAACAACTACATGCTCTCCCTGCAGCGGGAGCTCACAGGTCACACATTGCTGACGGTAAGCTACGTCGGCAACCAGGGCCACCGAATTCTCGCGTTGGTCTCCGCCAACCCCGGGGACCCTGCGCTCTGCCTCAGCCTGGATGGCTGCGGCCCCTTCGGCGAGGACTCGCCGTACACCAATGCAGCAGGCCAGACGGTGCAGGGAACACGCGTTGGACAGGGGCCGAACTACGGCGAAAATACCTCCGACAGCTCCATCGGCAACTCAAACTACAACGCCCTTGAGACCACGCTGCGCTACGCACACCACGGCTCGCAGCTCCTGCTCAGCTACACGTATGCGAAGTCGATTGACCAGGGATCGAACCTCGGCGAACAACTCAATCCGATCGACGCACGGCAGAGCAGGGCGATCTCGGCGTGGGATCTGAAGCATGATCTCGTGGCGAGCTATACGATTGCGCTGCCGGTCGAAGATCTCTTCCAGAGCAGTAACCGCGTGACCGAAGGCTGGAGCGTCTCCGGGACGACGCGCTTCGCTACGGGTCTTCCGGTCACCCTCTTCGATAACTCCGATAACTCGCTGCTCGGGACGCTTGGCAACGGCGCGAACAACTACCTGCTCGACACGCCGCAGTACTCCGGGGGAGCGCTGAAGATCAATACGAATGGTCGGAACGGGCGCGCTGCGTTTAACACCAGCACCTTCAGCGCGGAGACGCTCGGACAGCTTGGCACCGCCAAACGGCGCTTCTTTTACGGTCCCGGGATCAACAACTTCGACCTGACGCTGCAGAAGAGTGTGCGGCTTACCCGTTATCAATCGCTGGACCTGCGGCTGGAGGGCTTCAACGCCTTCAACCATGCCCAGTTCTACGGTCCAGCCTCGGTCGATGGCCAGATCGAAGACCCGAACTTTGGGCAGATCGTGAGTGCGGCCTCGCCGCGGCTGGTGCAGCTTGCGGCTAAGTACTCTTTCTAGCAAATGCAAGGGCGCCTTACGCCGGGCGGGCGCCACTTCGTGGGGTGTGGCCGCTTCGCGGATGTTGCTTAAAGAAAATGGCTGGGTGATCGTTAGATCGCCCAGCCGTTTCTATGTTGTATGAGGACTACTCGAGGACCGATCCACCACGGTTGCCCTTGGGGCGGCGGTTGGACTGGAGCACCTTCTTGCGCATGCGAAGCGACTTCGGCGTAACCTCGACCAGCTCGTCATCCGCAATGAACTCGATGGACTGCTCAAGCGTTAGGACCTTGAACGGAACCAGGCGAAGTGCGTCGTCTGAACCAGAGGCGCGCATGTTGGTGAGCTTCTTCTCGCGAACGGCATTGACGTCAAGGTCGTTGTCGCGGGAGTGCTCGCCGACCAACATACCTTCGTAGACCTCAACACCGTCGCCGATAAAAAGGACGCCGCGCTCCTGCACGCCGTCAAGCGCGTAGGTCGTGGTGACGCCGGTCCGGTCGGAGATGAGAGCACCCGAAGGACGCTGCGGAATTTCGCCCTGGTAGGGGATGTAGTCGCCGGCGATCGAGTTCATGACGATCGTTCCGCGGGTCTCGGTCAGCATCTCGTTGCGGAGGCCAATCAGGCCGCGCGAGGGAACCTTGAACTCCATGCGGACGCGGCCTGAACCGTGGTTCGCCATCTTGACCATCTCGCCTTTTCTCGGTCCGAGGCGCTCGATGACGGTTCCGACAAAGTTCTCCGGAATGTCGATCGTGAGGATCTCGGAGGGCTCCATCAGGTTGCCGTCGACGCGCTTGGTCACGATCGTCGGGCGGGAGACCATCAGCTCAAAGCCTTCGCGGCGCATCATTTCGATGAGCACAGAGAGCTGCAGCTCGCCACGTCCAAGCACCTTGAAGTTATCCGGGGTGTTGGTATCTTCGAGGCGGATCGAGACGTTGGTCAGAAGCTCCTTCTCGAGGCGCTCCTTGATGTTGC
>CAZZZQ010000261.1:0-3046 GCA_964658405.1 uncultured Sphingomonas sp. | reverse complement strand
TTACCTTCGCGGCCGGCGAACGGACCATTGTTGACCGAGAAGACGATCGCAATGGTGGGCTCGTCGATCTTGATCGGCGGCAGCGGCTTGGGGTTCTCGAGGGCGCAGAAGCTCTCACCGATCGTGATGCCGGGGATACCGGCGACAGCGACGATATCGCCGACTGCGGTCTCGTTGGTATCCTCGCGCTTCAGGCCGTTGAAGGTGAAGAGCTTGGTGACCTTGACCGGAACGAGCGTCCCGTCAAGCTTCGACAGGTTGACCTCCTGGCCGATCTTCAGAGTGCCGTTGAAGACACGAGCGATCGCGAGGCGGCCGAGATAGTCGGAGTAGTCAAGGTTCGTGACGAGCACCTGCAGGTCGCCATCGGGGGTACCGGTCGCGGCAGGGATGGTCTTGAAGATCAGCTCGAAGAGCGGCTGCAGGTCCGTTCCGGGGACAGCGAGGTCCATGGTTGCGGTTCCGGCCTTACCGTTGGTATAGATAACGGGGAAATCGAGGATCGACTCATCCGCATCGAGATCGATGAACAGGTCATAGACCTCGTTCAGGACCTCCTGGCAGCGGGCGTCGGGCCGGTCGATCTTGTTGATGACGATGATCGGGGTCAGCTTGGCCTCGAGGGCCTTCGAAAGGACGTAACGGGTCTGCGGCAGGGGGCCTTCAGACGCGTCGACGAGGAGGACGACGCCGTCAACCATCTTCAGGGCGCGCTCTACTTCACCGCCGAAGTCGGCGTGGCCCGGGGTGTCGACGATGTTGATCTTCGAGTCGTGATACTGAATCGCGGTGTTCTTCGCCAGAATCGTGATGCCGCGCTCTTTTTCAAGATCGTTCGAGTCCATCACGCGCTCGGTAACGGCCTCGTTCGAGCGGAAGGTGCCGGATTGGCGGAGCATGGCGTCAACAAGGGTCGTTTTGCCGTGGTCGACGTGGGCAATAATAGCGATATTGCGGATAGCTTGGGCGGTCTGGTTACTCACTTCGGGTGTACGTCCTGTTCTTTATAAAATGTCTGGGCGCTGGGGATGATGCTGGAGGAGAAGTTCGCGTCGCTTCTAGTTTAGCGCAGTCAGGCGACGATCGTCCCGGAAGAAGGGGTTCGGAGGCGAAACCAGGGTTAATTGACCGCTAAAAGACGATTCGAGGCCGGGATCCTCGATTGGGCAGTAAAAAGGGGCTGCACCAGGCAGCCCCTCTCTCAATAGCCCAAAATTACTTGCTTGCAGTCGCGAAACGCTTGTTGACCTCTTCCCAGTTGATGGTGTTCCACCAGGCTGCGAGGTAGTCGGGACGCTTGTTCTGGTACTTCAGGTAGTAGGCATGCTCCCAGACGTCGTTGCCGAGGATCGGGTACAGGCCCTGCGACAGCGGATTGTCCTGGTTGGCAGTCGTGACGATCTTCAGCTTGCCGCCGTCAAATACGAGCCAGCCCCAGCCGGATCCGAACTGCTTCGCGGTCGTCTCGTTGAAGAGCTTCTTGAAGTCTTCGAAGGAACCGAAGTCGGTCGTGATCTGCTCGCCGATGTTCCCGATCGGCTCGCCGCCGCCGTTCTGCTTCATGATCTGCCAGAACATGGTGTGGTTGACGTGTCCGCCGCCGCTGTTCTGGACAACCTTGCGAACATCCTCCGGGATGCTGGCGAGATCCTTGATCAGGTCCTCAGGCGTCTTGTCGCCGAGCTCGGGGTGCTTCTCGACCGCGCCATTCAGATTCGTCACGTAGGTCTGGTGGTGCTTGTCATGATGAAGCTTCATGGTCGCTTCATCAATGTGGGGTTCAAGGGCAGCATAGTCATACGGAAGCGGTGGAAGTTCAAAGGCCACGGTATTCTCCTGTACTTCGCAAGATCGTGTAGATGGAGGCGAAATGCCTCAGCGTCACTGATTGGTTCGATGCGGGCCGAGGTTGAAGTGATGCAGTCAGCGCCGGGATGCAGCCCCAAGATCATAACGCAAACCGCCGAACCCCCATTGTGGGAGCATTCATCCGCTGTTTACGTGAACTTCTCTACCGGCCGCGCTTTTTTGAGGTCTAATACGCACAATGAGTGATCTAACCGTCTCGTACCGCTGGCTTGATGACCAAGGCCCCGCATTCGGTTCGCCCGGGCTTGAACCACGCTGGACGTCCAGTCGGAAGGACGCCGTCTCGACTGCGTATGCAGCCTCCAGCCGCGTCTGGTTTACCGTCTCGCACGGAACCTTGAACGAGATCTACTACCCCACCATCGACCGTCCGCAGACCCGTGACATGGAGCTCCTCTTCACCGATGGGGAGACCTTTTTCCACGAGGAGAAGCGCGACTTCGACTATGACTTTGAGTACGTGGATCCCGACGCGCTGGCGGTCCGTGTCACAGGCGGCGACCGGCAGGGGCGCTACAAGGTCGTCAAGGAGTTCATCAGCGACCCCCACCACCCGGTCGTGCTGATGAACGTGAAGATCACCGGCGACGAGACTGTCCTGTCTCGGCTGAAGTGCTACGCACTGCTCGCTCCGCACCTCAACGGCGGCGGCGCAGGGAACTCGGCACGGTCAATCCAGATCGCAGGCCAGCGGGCGATCCTTGCGTGGAAGGGACAGACCTCACTCGCCCTCGGGGTCGATTGCGGCTTTACCCGGTCCTCCTGCGGCTATGTCGGGAAGAGTGACGGCTTTCAGGATCTCTCCACGGATATGACGATGAACTGGCAGTTTGGCCAGGCCCTGAACGGGAACGTCGCCGTCATGGGAGAGATCGACGTCGCGAGCCACCGCGAGTTCACGATCGCGATCGCTTTGGGCGACGGCCACCACGCCGCCCTCGCCGGCCTGATGCAGACCCTTTCCACCCCGTATCCAGCCCACGCCAAACGCTTTATCGAGCAGTGGCTGCGCGCAGGTGCACCGGAGAAGCTGGCTGCGGCGGCGACCGACGGCGGTACGCTGATGCGCATCAGCGAAAACGTCCTGCTGACGCATGAGGACAAGACCTACTCCGGCGCCTTTATCGCGTCTGCGTCGATCCCATGGGGAGCGTCGAAGGGTGACGACGACCTGGGC
>CAZZZQ010000260.1:999-5532 GCA_964658405.1 uncultured Sphingomonas sp. | reverse complement strand
AGGCAATCGAGGATCACGGGCTGGTTGCCGTCTCGGTGCTGTCGGGCAATCGCAACTTCGAGGGCCGCATCTCCTCCGAGGTCCGCGCCAACTACCTGATGAGCCCGCCGCTTGTCGTCGCCTACGCGCTCGCCGGAACGATCAACCACAACTTCGAGACCGAGCCGCTGAGCCACGGCAAGACAGGCGAGCCGGTCTACCTGCGCGACATCTGGCCGACCCAGCAGGAGGTCAATGAGACGGTGGCAAACTGCATCGACTCCGAGATGTTCCGCACGCAGTACGCGACCGTCTCCGATGGCGATGCGAACTGGCAGCAGCTCCAGTTTCCCTCGGGCGAGACCTACGGCTGGGAGCCGGACTCCACCTACATCCGCAAGGCACCGTACTTCGAAGGCATGACGGCGACGCCCGCCCCGGTCGCAGAGATTCACGCCGCCCGCTGCCTCGCCGTCCTCGGCGACAGCGTTACGACGGACCACATCTCGCCTGCGGGATCGATCAAGCTGAACGGCCCGGCGGGGCAGTATCTCGTCGAGCATGGCGTGAAGCCCGTCGATTTCAACAGCTATGGATCGCGCCGTGGAAATCACGAGGTCATGGTCCGTGGAACCTTCGCCAACGTCCGGCTACGTAACAAGATGGCTCCCGGAACCGAGGGTGGTGTCACGCGCATCCTGCCGGAGCTGACGCAGATGTCGATCTACGACGCGTCGGTCGAATACGCGAAGCGGGGAACGCCGCTCTGCATCCTCGCAGGCAAGGAGTACGGCTCGGGATCGTCGCGCGACTGGGCGGCGAAGGGACCGCGGCTGCTCGGCATCAAGTTCGTCATCGCAGAGAGCTATGAGCGCATCCACCGCTCAAACCTGGTCGGCATGGGAATCCTGCCCTTCCAGTTCGAGGCCGGTGAGAGCGCCGATTCGCTCGGTCTGACCGGTGAGGAAGTCTTCCACATCGGCGACGCGCCCGGCCAACTGAAGCAGATGCTGGACAGCAAGTTCGCCAACGGCCGCAACCTGACCATCGTGGCGGAGTCGGAGCTGGGAACGACGAAGAGCTTTCCGGCGACGCTCCGGCTCGACACGCCGCAGGAGATCCTCTACTACCAGCACGGCGGCATCCTGCAGTACGTCCTCCGGCAACTCGCAGCACAGTAAACGCGGACGGGGTGGCCGATGGTCGCCCCGTTTACCGTGCGTCAACCTGACGTCGGTACGCTCGACGGATAACCCACGAGTTTGGAGTCCTTCGGATGACGATGCACCGTTCGCGCGTAGCCCTTGGCCTGTTGGCCGCAGTCTCTTCAACGATGATGGCGCAGCAGGCTTCGCCGTCGGAGGCAGGACGGATGAATCCCTTTCTGGGCTTAATGATGAAGGCGCGGACCCACGCCATGGCCCACGGTGCGAAGGTAGCCCCGGTGCTCTCGCCGAACGATGCCACGCTGCTCGGACCGACGCCCTCGGTCGATGTTGCGGAGCTGCACAAGGCCGGCTTCCGCGTTATTCCATGGACGACGAATGACCCGGCGAAGATGAAGGCCCTGATCGCACTGCGGGTCGATGGCATCATCTCGGATCGCCCGGACATTCTCCAGGCAGTCCTGAAGGAAGAGCGGGCGGCTGGTGGCGACGCGGCCTACTTTGACCACTTCGACGTTGCAGCCCATCGCGGAGGGCGCGGGCTGCGGCCGGAGAATACGCTTCCGTCGTTTGAGAGCGGTCTGGACCAGCTCGCAACGACGCTCGAGACGGACACCGGCGTCACGACCGACCATGTCTCATTGATCTGGCACGACCAGTTTCTGAATCCGCAGTCCTGCCGCAAGGCGGATGGTTCGCCGTACACGCTTGAGAACAAGGTCTACACCCGGGATATCTCGTCCACGGACGCTCAGAAGACGTTCATCTGCGACAAGCTGCACTTTGGGGCGGACCAGAAGAACGATCTCGCGCTCTCTCCCGTTGCGGTCGCCTTCGCAAAGCAGGAGGGTCTCATCAGCCCGTACGCTCCGACCTATGCCGAGCAGCTGTTCCGCTTTGCGAAGTTTTACGCTCACTACTATAAGGATGGCGCGGGAAAGGCGACCCCGGGAGCCGAGGCGCGCTGGCGGAATGCTGAGGCGGTTCGGTTCAACCTCGAGACGAAGATCCTGCCGGAGCTTCCTCCGGCGATGGCGGCCATGGCCGGTGAGGCGGGCGGCAACCACACGGTCAGCCCTGAGGAGTTCGTGAAGACGCTCTGCGGAGCGATCAAGCGGAACCACATGGAAGGTCGTGCCGAGGTGCAGAGCTTCGACTTCCGCACGCTGATCCTGGTGGAGGAGCAGTTCCCTGAGATTCCGACTTACTATCTGACCGGCGACCCGAAGATGCTGAGCACGGAGATGGTCCCGGCAGCACTGCGGCAGTAAAAACGCGAAGCGTCCAAAACCCTACGAAGTAGCGCCTGCCCGGCGTCAGGGCGCCTTGGCACTGGTACCTAATCAAGCAGGTCAACGCCAGTAAGCTCCTCACAAAGACCCCAAAGCCGCTTGGCGGCCTGCAGATCGCGCGCCTGTGGAGCAACCTTCGCCACACCGGCGTCGCCCCCACGCATCTCCATAAAGCCCGTCGGACCGTAGTAGCCGCCACCCTGCGCTTCAAGGGCGGTCGCGGCATAGAGCGTAGGCAGCGCTCCATCGGCCTCTGTATTAAGAAGGGCACCGATGACGACACTCATCGCCTTCCGCATCGACCGCTCGATGCCGGAGTAGTCCCCGGTCTGAAAGAGCATCGTGTTTGCCACGCCGGGATGTGCGGCGACGCTGAGGATCGGTGAACCAGCCGCGCGCAGCCGACGGTCCAGTTCAAAGGCAAACATCAGGTCGGCAAGCTTCGACTGCTGGTAGCTCCCCATGGGACTGTACTTCTTCGTGGCCTGCAGGTCGTCGAAGTGGATCCTGCCGGTCTTATGCGCAATCGAGGCGATCGTGACGACACGCGGAGCTCCGGGGGCACGCTGAATCGCCGGGAAGAGCAGCGCCGTCAGGGCGAAGTGCCCAAGGACGTTGGTCCCGAACTGGAGCTCGAAGCCATCCGCCGTCTCCTTACGCTTTGGCGGAGCCATCACGCCGGCGTTATTGATCAGCAGATCGAGCGGCCTGCCCTCACCAAGCACCTGCGCGGCAACCTGCCGAACGGAGGCGAGCGAGGCCAGGTCAAGGATGACCAACTCTGTTGACGCTGCTGGAACCTCGGTCTTCAGACGGCGCAGCGCAGCCTCGCCCCGAGCTCGATCACGGCTTGCAAAGAGAATATGCGCTCCGGCGCGCGCAAGCTCCAGCGCGGCAAAGTAGCCGATGCCACTGTTTGCACCGGTAATCAGCGCACGGCGGCCGGATTGGTTCCGAATATCTGCGACGGTCCAGTTGCTCATAGAGGTTTGATCCACGTTCACCCTCATCTTGGTCTAATCCGTCCCTCAAGTCCAGATGCATCGCAGAGCCGCGTATCCGCTATGCCCGATAACACTCTGTTCACATCGACAGCCGAAGATTGAAGGGCTGCCGCAAGGTCTCTCTTCCCGCGACATTTTGCTGGCCTGCGCACTACGCATTCCGGAGCTCTTCTGTACCTGACGCCCTTACACTTCGTCTCGCGACTCCTCGTCGCGCTTCTGCTCGGCTCGCTGGTCGGCCTGGAGCGGCAGTGGCGGCAGCGGATGGCCGGGACGCGCACGAACGCGCTGGTCGCTGCGGGAGCGTGCGCCTTTGTGATGGCTGGCTACCTGCTCGGCGATGATCTTTCGGCGCGCGGCCGCATCGTCTCCTACGTGGTCTCGGGCGTCGGCTTCCTCGGGGCGGGCGTGATCTTCAAAGACGGATCAAACGTCCGTGGCCTCAACACGGCAGCGACCATCTGGTGCTCGGCTGCGATCGGCGTTCTGAGTGGCCTGGGCGCTTCTTCGCTGGCCATGGTGCTTGCAGTCGTGGTG
Organism: uncultured Sphingomonas sp.; assembly: GCA_964658405.1. GTDB lineage: Bacteria > Acidobacteriota > Terriglobia > Terriglobales > Acidobacteriaceae > Edaphobacter. The sequence continues at coordinate 1,554 of CAZZZQ010000260.1, read as the reverse complement.
CTCCTGACGAACCTGCTCCTGCGGCCGCTCGCGTACATGCTTCATCCGATGATTCCAGATGCGGAGCCGATGGAGACCACCTACGAGATCTCTGTGACGACCCTGGAAGCTGAGGAATCTCATGTCCGGACGCTGCTGCTGACGTCGATCGCAGATGGGGCAGCCGCTGGCTTGCAGGCTGTCAGCAGTGACGCTGTCGAAGGGACAGACCGCATCCGCCTCCGTGCGGAACTGACGATGCCGGGCCGGAAGAATGATGTGATCGAACGGATCGTCATGCGACTCTGGCTGGAAGAGAGCGTATCGTCCGCGAAGTGGGCAATCGCGAAGGTATCGATCGAGTAGTGGCTAGGCGGTCTGGCGGCGCAGGGCGGACTCGATATTCGAGTTCACCTCGGCCTGAGCGAACTCGGCCGCGACGCGGATCCCGTTCATCACGGCGCGCTCGTTCGACGAGCCATGGCCGATAATGCAGGCCCCGCGAACGCCCAGCAGCGGCGCACCGCCATATTCCGAGTAGTCGAGCCGCTTTTTGAACTCGTTGAAGGCTTTACG
>CAZZZQ010000260.1:0-989 GCA_964658405.1 uncultured Sphingomonas sp. | reverse complement strand
GAGAGCGCCGACCTGTGAGGTCACGGTCGACTTCAGCGAGTCGCGGAGGGAGACACTGACCAGCTTGGCAATCCCCTCAGAGGTCTTCAGCGCAACGTTCCCGACAAAGCCGTCGCAGACGCTGACATCGGTGCGGCCGTTATACAGGTCGCGGCCTTCGACGTTGCCGATGAAGTTGATGCAGTCGAGCGCACGCAGCAGCGGCAGCGTGTCATGAGTCAGCGCATTGCCTTTGGAGTCCTCTTCGCCGATCGACAGCAGGCCGACGCGGGGGTTGTGGACTTTGAGGACGTTCTGCGAATAGATGCTGCCCATCACGGCAAACTGGACGAGGTTGTCAGGGTCCGAATCAACGTTGGCGCCCACGTCGAGCAGGAGGGACGGACTGCCGGTGGTAGTCGGGAGAATCGTGGCCAGGGCGGGGCGGTGTACGCCCGCGAGCATTCCCAGGACCATCTTTGCGGTCGCCATGGCGGCGCCGGTATTTCCAGCGGTAAAGAATGCGGAGGCACGGCCCTCGCGGACCATTTTCAGACCGACCCGCATGGAGGAGTCACGCTTGGTCCGGACCGCTTGCGCGGCCTTGTCGTCCATGCTGATCCACTCGGAGGCGGGGACGATGAAGACCGGAAGGGTCTTGCCATTGACCCGCTGCCCGTCCAGGTGGTGCCGCAGCACGGGGCGCAGGATCTCTTCCGGACCCACAAGGTGGACCCGTACGTCGAGCTGTTTGCACGCGAGGATAGCCCCGCGAATCTCAGATTCGGGGGCCTTCTCAGATCCCATTCCATCAACGACGATGTCTATCGGCATCCTGCTCTGGGGCCTGCTCGTTCTATAACCGTTGAGCTTGCGAACTCGAAGTGCGAGTTAGCTTGCTTCTTTGACTGCGAGAACATCGCGGCCCTTGTAGGTCCCGCACTTGCGGCACGCACGATGGGGCAGCTTGCGCTCGTGGCAGTTCGGGCACTCGGAGAGGCCGGTGGGGG
>CAZZZQ010000259.1:2729-5546 GCA_964658405.1 uncultured Sphingomonas sp. | reverse complement strand
CTCCTTCAGTGGATGGTTTGAGATCCAGATTCAACAAAGTCATCTACCCCACGAGGCAATTCTCGCTGGAAAAGTGACTGAGATGGTTGTCGGAGTCCTCTTTTTACTGCCATGGTTCTTGAGGACGCTGAACGCAAAAAGCAAAGACCAGATCCTGCTCATTGCATGTTTGATCCTGGCTTCACAGATGGTGGTGGCAGTCTTTGTCCACCTGCAGCCTGGCGTACCTGCGAGTGTTCTTCCTCTGGGTTTCAAACCACCTGTGATTCCCATCACGGTCCTCCTCCTGGGATTGTTCACTGCCTGGGATACCTGGAAGCGCCTGAGGGTCAAAAAGACTCGTGGACTGCAGAATCAGTGACACGGGTTTGCACCCAAGCCTTCCGCCGGCGCGCGGAGCAGGCATTGTTGAGACACTTCTGGCGAGAAGAAAAGATAGGTTTACTCGATGCAGAGATGCGAGTGGGACGCAGGCTCGATCGACCACCCATCAATCCTGGATTGTTACGAAAGGCCGTCTCCGGTAGCTGTCAGACGGAATGACCACACTCGCAGGATCCAACGAGAGGAATGCCCTTACCGGCCATCCACTGAGCGGTTTTGCGGCGTAGTCGGCAGAATCTGTACAAGCACCGGAGCCTTTGCCGCAGCACTCTGCTCCATCTCGAGATGCCCCGCCGGTGGAGGCGGCGTCACCTCGTAACCAGCCGGAACCAGCTCCGGCCGCGTGTAGTCCCACGCATAGTCATCGGTCGTCCTGACCAGGACGATGATCGCGATCAGCAGAGCCAGCAAAGTCAGGAACGCACCCTCGGGTCCAAACTCATCGCCCGTCAGCCAGGTACGCCCTACGGCACGGGTCTGAATCACCGCGGCAAAGCTGCTAACCCCGCGGATCGGCAGCCCGAAAACCAGCCCGACTGCCGCACTCCACGCAAAGTGAAGCCCCCAGCCGAGCCACAATCCGTGCGTCCGCAGCCAGGCCAGCGACAGCACAACGCCGCCGACCATGGTGACAAGAATGCTGATCCACGTCGCGTCGGGACTGATCCCGTGGACCAGGCCCAGCAACACGGCCATCGCACCGGTCGCCCAGATCGGTCCGATCGCGTCAATCAGCCGGCGAAACGGAAAGCCCCTCAGGGCGATCTCGGTCGCGAGCGTTGCGAAGAGCAGAGTAGCTATATGAAGTAGAAGAAGATTGAACGCACGCGGAGCCGTCCAGAGTCGAACATGCAGCGTTCGGCCAAGCGCCATGGGGAGCACGCTCGCGACGGCGACTCCCCAGCCGATCGCCGCCCCCAGCAGCCACTCGCGCCCCGACGTCGGACGCCGCGGAAGTCCCAGCGCGATCCACAGGCTGACCGTCTTTCGACTACCCCGGTCGAGCAGGCTGAAGCCCACAATAAGCAGGAAGATCAGGAAAAACGCCGTCAACAGCGGGCGCGCGTCCTCCGCGTTGAACCGATTCGTGATTCCTCGTGCCGCACGTCCTGCCAGCGCCTCAGACAGCGCATACCAGAGCAGCCCCGTGAAAAAGAGCGCAAATTTGAAGGAGCGGCCGAGTCTGCGCCTACTGGCTGGAACGGAATTCGTTGGGGCAGACTGCGACAATGAGGCGTGCTCCCTGCTTCTGCTGAGCCAAGATCAGGCTGTGGTGTAGAACTGCGCCATGTTGCGAAACTTCTCGTAGCGGCGGTCCAGCATCTGGTCCATCGGCAGGCTGCGCAGCTCGGCGAGGTGATACTGCAGCTTCTCGTCGATGATTGCGAAGGCCGCTTCAGGATCGTTCTGCGTCCCGCCCGCCGGCTCCGGGATGACATCGTCCGCGCAACCGAGCGCCTTCGCATCCTTCGCCGTATACTTCAAGGCCGCAGCCGCCTGCTGTTTCTTCGCCGCGTCCTTCCACATGATGGACGCGCAACCCTCGGGCGAGATCACCGAATAGATTGCATTCTCGAGCATCAGCACACGGTCCGCGACAGCCAGCGCCAGCGCTCCGCCGGAGCCGCCTTCGCCTGTAATCGTCGCAATGGTCGGGACCCGCAGCCGGGACATCTCGAAGAGATTACGCGCGATCGCCTCACCTTGCCCACGCTCCTCAGCACCAATCCCGGGATTCGCCCCGGCGAGGTCGAGGAAGGTAAACACAGCCCGGCCGTACTTCTCGGCGAGCTTCATCGCCCGAAGGCTCTTCCGGTAGCCCTCCGGATCGGGGCTGCCAAACTTCCGCGCGACCCGCTCCTTCAGCGTCCTGCCCTTCAGGTTCCCGATGACCAGTACCGGCTCCCCGTGGAAACGAGCCATTCCACACGCCATCGCGGCGTCATCGCCAAAGGCCCGGTCGCCGTGGATCTCGCTGAAATCAGTAAAGAGTGCTTCGATGAAGTCCATCGGATGGGGGCGCTTCGGATTACGCGCAAGCTCTGTCTTGATCCATGCTTCGGGAACGGGTGCTGCGTGAGCTGCTTTGCTGCTATCGAGGTCGGCCATGCTCTTCCAGTCTAGTGATAGCCCCGAGTAGAAGCAATCACCACCACTCCGTCCGAGGTCCCTACGAATAAATCAGCGAAGACTTTCGTTCGCAGCAACGATCAGCTTCGCCGTCCAAACAGCTCACCCCAGCCAGCATCGAACTCGTCCCGCAGGAACAGCAGCACCGAGAAGATCAGGCAATAGATGAGCTGCAATCCCGCCGTCGGCCAGTCCTGCTTCAGCGTAATCCCCACCATCAGCGCAATCATCAGCAGCGCACCGGCCGTCAGCGCCCACCGCGTAAACAGCCCTGCGATCAGAAGCAAACCCAGCCCCGCCTCC
>CAZZZQ010000259.1:0-2719 GCA_964658405.1 uncultured Sphingomonas sp. | reverse complement strand
CCACAAACGGAAGCACCCAGCCGAAGGGATAAACAAGCGAAGCAGGCAGCGGAGTCTCCGCCATCTGCTTCACCATCCCCTGCGCAAACGCCGCGTTGCCATGGAAGAGCCGAATGAAGCCATGCCCCAGAAAATCCACACCCAGCGCAACCCGAAGAAGGACATACGCCGTTCTCTGCTCCGCCAATCGTGCCATAAACCCCCTCTAGACCTGACCCTAGTCCATCACCCGCACACCGCCCCGGCCCACCAACTCTTCCACGTTGTCGATAAACAACCGATCCGCCGCCACGCGAACATCATGCGGCTCCAGTACCGCACGAAACTCACCCGGCTCCTCCAGATCCAGCAGCAGCTTCCCATTCCCAGGTGCCGCCATTAGCAAGGCAAACAGCTTCTCCAGCAACTCCGCATCCGGGCTATGCAGCGGAACCTTGATCCGCAACGAATCCGGCAGCTTGATCTTCACATCCTCAAGCGCCTGGATCGCTGAGACCGCAAGCTTTGGTGCCGAATCCTCTTCTCCCCGCAGCGATCCGCGCACCAGCACCGGGACCGAGATCTTCAGCTTCTCCGCCAGCTTCTCGTAGGACTGCGGGAACGCAATCAGCTCGATCTTCCCGACTGTGTCCTCAAGCGTCGCCTGCGCGTACATCTCGCCCGACCTCTTTGACTTCGCCACCTTCAGCATCGTAATCACGCCGGCGATCTGGATCTCATTCTGCGGCTCCTCATTCTTGCCCCGGCGAAACACCTGCGGCTCCGGCTTCATCTCGCACGCCGTCGCAGTATCCAGAACCTTCAGGTTCCGCAACTTCTCCCGGTATTTATCCATCGGATGGCCGGACACAAAGAACCCAAGCACGTCCTTCTCGTTCTGCAGGCGTGTATGCTCGTCCCACTCCGGCACGCTCGGCAGCGCATCTTCCTTGCCAGACCCCGTCGCCGGGCCATCGTCGAAGATCCCGAACAGTCCATGCTGCCCAGCCGCCTCATCCCGCTGCGCCTTCTGGGCCCGCTCCATCGCCTTATCGAGCGCCGCCGTCACCTGCGCGCGACCGCCAAAGCAGTCCATCGCTCCAGACTTGATCAGTGACTCCAGCACACGCTTGTTCAGCAGCCGCAGATCGACCTTCTCGCAGAACTCCCACAGGCTCCCGAAGCCGGTCTTCCCCTCCGCCCGAAGCGCCGTCCGTGCCGTAATGATCGACTCGATCGCATTATGGCCGACGTTCTTGATCGCCGCCAGACCGAAGCCGATCGCTGCTCCCGCCTCGGTTTTGACCGGCGTAAAGTTCGCGTCCGAGATCTGAACGCTTGGCGGAACGACGGGGATATTGATCTCGCGGCACTCCGAGATGTACTTGACCACGTTCTCCGGCTTCGACGTTTCGCTGGTCAGCAGCGCCGCCATGAACTCCACCGGATAGTGCGTCTTCAGCCATGCCGTGTGATAAGCCAGCAGCGCGTACGCCGCCGAGTGCGACTTGTTGAAGCCGTACTCCGCGAACTTCGCCATCAGGTCGAAGATGTTCCCGGCAGTATCCTTCGGGTGCTTGTTCGCCGCGGCCCCGGCCATGAACTGCACCTTCTGCTTGGCCATCTCCGCGACGTCCTTCTTACCCATCGCGCGGCGCAGCATGTCGGCCTGGCTCAGTGAGAAGCCCGCCAGCCGGTTCGAGATCTGCATGACCTGTTCCTGGTAGAGCATGACCCCCAGGGTCTCCCGCAGAATTGGCTCCAACTCTGGCAGCTCATACGCCACCTCACGCCGTCCCCACTTGCGCTCGATAAACTCATCGACCATCCCACCTTGAATCGGCCCAGGCCGATACAGCGCGTTTAACGCCGTCAGATCCTCGACCGTGTTCGGCTTGTACCGGCGAAGAACGTCGCGCATTCCGCCTGACTCAAACTGGAACACTCCCGACGTCAGCGCCCGATGGAAGACCTGCTCATACGTGTGCGCATCGTCCAGATCGATCAGGGCCATGTCGATCGACTCGCCCGTCGTCTGCTTGATCAGCTTCAACGCATCGTCAATGACAGTCAGCGTCGTCAGACCAAGAAAGTCCATCTTCAGCAGGCCCATCTTTTCGATGGCCTTCATGTCGTACGCCGTGACGATCGAGTCGTCCTTTGCACGCGTCACCGGGCAGAGTTCCGTCAGCGGCTTCGGCGCAATCACAACGCCCGCAGCATGCACACCCGCACCACGCACCAGCCCCTCGAGCCGCAGCGCAGCGTCGATCAGCTCCTTGATCTTCGGGTCGCTCTCATACGCCTGCTCAAGCGCCGGCGAATCTTTCATTGCCCGATCGATCGTGATCCCGATGGTCGGCGGAATCATCTTCGCGATCCGGTCAACCTCGCCGTAGGGCATGTCCAGCGCACGGCCAACGTCCTTGATCGCAGCCTTCGCCGCCATCGTGTTGAACGTGATGATCTGCGCCACCTGGTCGCGGCCGTACTTGCGATTGACGTACTCGATCACCTCGCCGCGGCGGTTCATGCAGAAGTCGATATCGATATCCGGCATCGAGATACGTTCCGGGTTCAGGAAGCGCTCGAACAGCAGCTCGTTCTGCAGCGGATCGATATCCGTGATCTCCATGCAGTACGCGACCAGCGAGCCCGCAGCCGAACCACGCCCCGGTCCCACGGGAATATTCTGCTCCCGCGCATACCGGATAAAGTCCCAGACGATCATGAAGTAGCC
>CAZZZQ010000258.1:0-5550 GCA_964658405.1 uncultured Sphingomonas sp. | reverse complement strand
CAAGATTTCAGTTCGTGATGATCTCGAATGCCGCATCCAACCAAGAAGCGGCGTGGTACGGGGGCAATTTTAACAGTGTGTGCAGATGCGACAACGAAGGATGAACAGCCATGGCAGGCGCTGCTTGACTCCGCCGGAGAAGGGATCTGGGGAGTCGATCTCAACGGCCGGTGCACGTTCGTAAATCGTGCGGCGTTGCGCATGCTCGGGTTTACGGCGGAGGAGTTGATCGGCCAGCACATGCATTCACTGGTTCACCATCACTACCCAAACGGCGACTTTTACCCCGCGCATGAGTGTCTCGTCTACAACGTCTTCTGGCAGAGCAAACCGTTTACGAACCAGATCGACCACCTGTTCAGAAAGAACGGCGAGCTGTTCTGGTCCGAGATGTCAGCCCAGCCCATCATCCATGATGGTGAGGTTCGGGGAGCGGTTGTCACCTTCCGCGACATCACGCAGGCTCGGCTGGCCGAAGAGGCGCTTCGCCGCAGCGAGAAGCTGGCAGCCGTCGGTCAGCTTGCAAGCTCGATCGCGCACGAGATCAATAACCCGCTCGAAGCGGTCACCAACCTGCTCTATCTCGTCCGCACCGCGGAGAGCATGGACGATGTCAAGACCTACGCCATCCTGGCGGAGACCGAGCTGGCGCGGGTCGCGGACATTACGATGCAGACCCTCCGCTTCCACCGGCAGCAGACTTCCGTCGTGCCGGTGAACCTCAATGAGGTCATTCCTGCGATCCTCCGTCTCTACGTGTCGCGCTTCTCGTCCCGCAAGGTGGAGCTGATGCAGCGGATGCATCCCTCCCCGACCCCGCTCCTCCTCGAAGGAGACATTCGGCAGGTCCTGAATAACCTCATTCGGAATGCCTACGACGCCATGCCTCGGGGAGGAAAGCTCTTTGTGCGATTGCGGTCGGCTCGATGCATGAAGACCGGAGTGGACGGGGTTCGCATTACGGTCGCTGACACGGGGACCGGCTTTATTCCGAAGATGCGTGCCACCCTCTTCGAGCCTTTTCACACCAGCAAGGAAGTGACCGGAACCGGCCTCGGCCTGTGGATCTCGAAGGGGATTATCGACAAGCACAAGGGACGAATCCAGATGCGCAGCCGTTATGCGGAGGCTGAGGGATCCGGGCATGGAACGGCCTTCTCGCTTTGGCTGCCCCTCAAAGCTGCCTAGTTTACGACGCGCTTTCCGGTGCGGCGTTCAAGCTCCGCACGAAACTCGGCAGCTGCAGCGTGGTTGGCTGAGTGGCGAATGCGGACGCGATTATCCCCAGCGACAAGAATGGTTCTGCCGCCCTGCATCGCCTGAAGGTTCATGACCTCGTTATAGAGGATGGTCTTCGAGGGCTGCAGCCAGAAATGCTGCGTGACGGCCATCGGGGTCAGTGTGATTGTGCCGGGCATCTGGAGCAGGCCAATCGCGAAGGCGATCAGGCAGAGAAAGATGATAGGCCACGGCATGACATGATTCTGGCGCCATGCAATCCACAGGAAGAATCCCATGTAGGCCGGCAGCGCGAGCATGCGCGACCAGGCGTAGACCGGCTTCATCTCGAAGACGAGACCTTCCGGGGTCTCTTTGACCTTCCCCTTGGTAACGCGGCTGCTGTAGAGCAGCAGGAAGACCATCAGGATGATAAGCGGGGCGAGGATACGCGATGGATCGAAGTGGGTCATGCGGGCTTCCTTTACTCTGGTTCTTGCTGTCTGCTCTTATCGTGCCTGTACGGCAGGGGGTGCGTAGTAGGGCAGCTTCTGCTGCTCTTCGGTGGCGCGCTTCACCTCGATATCGCCGAACAGAATGCTGGGCGCGATGATCGTCTGGGGAACGGCTCCGAGGATGTTGTTGACGTAGCCGTCGGCTCCAGCAGCAAGGACTCCCGAGCGAAGACTGCGTGCATCGAGTTCATCGAAGACCGCGCCGCGCACCAGTTGACGCTGCCCGTCCGGATGGACGACATAGAGGGTCCGGGGGACGAGCTCGCCGCCCAGCGTATCGACTGCGTAGACATCGCGGGCCTGATCCTTTGCGAGTGCGAGCAGGCGCTGGTTCATCTGGTCGTTCGAGAGCGGCTGTGTGGACTTGAAAAGCGTGACCGCGGCGCGTGAGTGGGCAGGCTGCCCCGGACCGGCGCGGCCGTGCCCGTTCGAGTCGGGGAAGTCCTTGACCGGTTCGCGGCCAATAACGAAGTTCATCAGCTTGCCGCCGAGCACGATGTCGACCGCCTGTGCGGGAACGCCCTCATCGTCGACATCGTAGGAGCCGAGCAAATGCTGGCCGTCGAAGGTGGTCAGGAGCGGATCTTCTTTGACGTTGAGCAGGGCGGAGAGCACGGGCGTATGAAGACTGGAGCTGTAAGCGCCTTGCGTCCGTGCCGTGGTTCCGACGTCGGGCCGATCCGCCTCGATGTTCGGAAGGAAGAGACGGCTGAGTGTGTCGGTGGCGGCGTCTCCGCTGAAGAGGACCGGCCCGTGGTAGTCCTCGGCGGCGACGACGGGGGCGTTGCGCAGATCTTCGAGGCTCTTCAGGTTATCGAGCGTGCGCTGGCGGAAGGCGGCCGCGCTCTCGAGGTTCTTCGCCTCTGCAGCCGTAGTGCCGTTGGCACGGGCAAGCTGCATCCCGTCAGGAGCCTGGCCGCCGACGCTGATCGTCGCGTTATAGCCTGTATAGCCATGCCGAACGACCGTTCCCTCGGTATTGACGAGGTAGCGATTGACGGCGATTCCGCGGACGTTCGCGCTCGAGAACTGGACGTGGCTGGCGCTCGCCGCGATTGCGGGATCAGTAAGAAAGAGGCCGCTGGCATCGACGATGCGACGCTTCCAGTCGTCGCGGTTGATGCTGAGTGTAACGATCGGGTCGAGTTTGGTGATGGGCTTTGCGGCGGCGAAGTCGTCGGCGGTCGGCGCGGACTGGAAGCGCTTGAGAGCTGCCTGCTTGGCCGAGTAGGCGCGCAGGGCATTCTTGTACGCCTCGTCGGTCGCCGTCCACAGGGCGTAGCGGAGAGCAGTCGGGTCGTTGTCCTCCGGGGCGAGCTGGACGGAGCCGTCGCCGCGGCTGCTGCTGCTGTCGGCCTCGTAGCTTCCGATCCGGACGGTGACGCGGACGACGCGCTGGTGGTTCGTCTCCTCACGTGTGAGCGCGCCGTAGTTAGCGACGGCCTCGTAGCTGGTCTGCTCGTCCAGCCGGTACTCCATGAAGTAGGGCCGCTGCATGCCGGGAAGCAGGAGGAGCGATTTTTCGCGGTCAAGCTCGGCCTTCATGGCCTGGAGCATGAGGTCGGGCTTCTCCTGTGCGTAGAGCTTCGTGGCTGTCGCTGTAGTGACCAGCAGGGCTGCAAGGGCAATTGCTGCCTGGAGCGATTTGCGACTGTAGAACTGAAGGCTCATTTTGCCTCCTTTGTGGAGGCCTGCACGTCGGGTGGGGGGATGATCGGTGGGCGGGCGGTGCCCTGAGACTGACGCTGGGTCTCGATCGCGCTGACGAGCATGGCCGGGGCTACGGCGCTGACCGGGATGCTGCCTGATTCCGCACCGCAGATTCCGTTGAAGATGTCCTGCTTGTTTCCCGTCGCGATGATGCTGTTGAGTGCGGCCTGCGGGGTTCCAACGATCGAGACGCCGCGGACCAGCTCATCCGGCCGGCCATCGACGAAGACCCGATAGACGACCAGCGGGATCACCTGGAATGCCTGCGGGGAGCGGCGCGTGGTGACGGCGAATCCTGACGAGATGTCTTCGAAGTAGAGCCCGTACGGCTTGCCCTGCTTCTTCGCCTCGGCGATGAGGAGCTGACGAAGCTCAGCGTCGCTGACCGACTTCGATGAGGTGACGATGAGATTTCCCTGGCGACCGGTCGGCATGCGGCCGGTCTGGGCGCGGCCGTGGCCGTTGCTGGTCGAGAAACTTGCGACCGGGAGGCGTGACATCAGGAAGGTCTGGAGCACGCCGTCGCGGACGAGATCAACGCGGCGCGCCGGCTGGCCCTCGTCATCGTAGCTGTAGTGTCCGCTAAGCGGAGTGCCGTGGAACTCAGTCAGCGTCGGGTCATCGGAGACCGAGAGGAAGCTGGGGAGAATCGGCTTGCCGAGCAGCTTGGTGAAGGTCTGGCCCTCTTCGTCTCCGCGCTGGCGCTGGCCTTCGAGCCGATGGCCGAGGACCTCGTGGAAGAAGACCGCAGCAGCGCGCCCGCTGAGGATCGCCGGACCGTTGAAGGGCTCGGTGATGGGAGCAACGCGGAGCGCCTCGAGATTCTTCGCCATAGCCTCTGTCTTCGCGGTCAGGGTCTTCTGATCGGGAAGGTTGGCGAGCTTGTCGGCCTCGAAGGTCTCGACCCGGAAGAGGTCCATGCCGTCGGCAGCGCGTGTGCGGGCGACGACGACGAGGCGGGCGACGTGGTTCGGCGTGGAGACGTGCGCGCCCTCGGAGGAGACGAAGTAGTCGGTCTCATTCTCCGCATCGAGCGCGACGGTGTTGTAGAAGATGTCAGGGTGCTGCCTGAAGATTCCGGAGAGCTGACGCAGCCGCTCCTCCCAGGCCGCCTTGTCGAGGGTGAGCTCGGGGGCGGGGGGCAGAACATCGGACTTGGCCGTCTCGGCGGAGAAGTCAGCAGAGACATCCTCCTCCTTCGCGCGGACCTGCTGCTCGGTCTTGACCTTGAGGAAGCTGTCGAGGGCCTTGCCGTAGCCACGATTCGTGGCGAACCAGAGGCTGCGGGCGATGGCGGCGCGGTCGTCCGTCAGGGGTAGCGGCATGGTGGTCAGGGCGCTGTTGCGGTGGTCGCCGTGGGTGTTGTCGAGCGCCGGGTCGCCGATGCGGATCTGGATGTCAGCCGTGCGACGGTGATTCTGGGTCGAGATGGTGATGGCGCCGTACTGCGCGGCCATGCTCACGGTCTGGCTGTCGGCGACGCCATAGCTCAGGAAGTAGGGCTTGGGCTGGGCGTTCTCCGGCTGGCCTGGCTGCGGTGCGGTCCCGAGCGAGGTCATGGCGCGGTGCAGCTCGGTCTCCATGGCCTGCATGAGAATGGGGTCGCTCGCGGCGGATACGGATGTGACGGAGGTAAAGACGGGCAATGCGAGCAGGCTGATGAGCGCTGCTCCGCCAGATACGAGGATTCGTTGCTTCATGAAGTGATTCGGACCTCGAGCGTGCACCTGCGCCGGGAGACAGGCGCTGGGGCGAGTGTAACGAATTCGACCGTATCTCTGCCGGAAGGTCATCAACCCGGCGGTGCGCCCCGCGTGAGAGGATCGCTCATGCGTCTCCGTCTGCTGCTCCTGATCGTCTTCGCCAGCGCCCTCTTCGGTGGGCATGCGCTCTCCGCCGCCGCTCCCCACGGGGCTGCGGCCTCCTCACAGGCGGCTGCCTACACGCTGTCGCCGGAGAAGTTGAAGCTGGCAGAGGAGCTCTTTCGGACACGAACGTTGCTGCACTTCGGTGGAGCCACCTGGGGCATCGTGCAGCTGGTTTTGCTGCTGGCGCTCAAGGTTCCGCCACGGCTCCGGGATGCGGCCGTCCGTATGACGGGGAATCG
>CAZZZQ010000257.1:0-5563 GCA_964658405.1 uncultured Sphingomonas sp. | reverse complement strand
GATCGCGTTCGAGACGCGGGAGCCGTTGGCATAGGCGGTGTCGCTGTCCGATCCATAGGCGATGAAGCCGACGTGGACGGTGGCGATATCGGCCTGCGCTGTGACCTTGTCGGTGGCCGTAATGGCGAGGGTCCGGTTCTCCTTGTTGACCTGGATGGTCTGGGCGACGGCGGGAAGGCAGGCCAGTGAAACGGTCAGTGCTGCATAGCGAAGGATCGTCATCTATTCATCTCCAGGCCTGCTGAGCAGGTCAGCCAGGGTCTCTTTATGCTTCGGGTTTGCGGCCTGCTTCTGCTTGGGATCGGGCAGCACGCGCTCCGGCGGCGGCGATCCAAGGCGGGCACGTGCGTTCGCCTTCACGGCCTTGACGATCGAGAAGGTCGGTTTTTTGCGTCGGCTCATGTTGCTCCAAAGGCATTACTGCTGCCCCCGTGATTATGCAATAAGTGCCGCCGCTGGCGTATCCTAGCAACGGAGTGCAGGTCGCAGGTGGACCGCATGCGCAACGAGGTGAAGGATGGAAGAGCGGGACTTTTTCGATGAGCGGCCAGAACCACGCACCCACACCATGACCTGTCCGCACTGCGGGCAGCCCGGCGAGTACCAGGTCGAGTGGATTGTCCGGCGCAAGAAGGCGCAGCTCCCGCGCGGAGCGGATGAGCGGGACCGGGCCCGGTTTGCCAAGGCACAGAGCTACATGGTGCGACGCGACGACCCCATGGGCTGCAAGAACGTCCGCTGCAGGAAGCGATTCGATGTGACCGGGATCCAGTCGGTAGCCTTTATCTAGCCGGCGCGTCCCGGAACGGACATTCCTCGACAGGATAGGAACGTTCTTCGGAGCCAGCAGTTCGTTGCGAGCGCAGCTGTGATTTAATGAACTCACGCTACCGTTCGTATTGTGGCGGCATCTTTAGAAAAGAATCAGCAGGAGATAGAAGAGATCATGGCCAATACATTGCTGCCCATCGAGGAACGGAACCTGACGCCCGAGCAGGTCGAACTGCTGGATAAGCGTCGGCGTCGCGGACAGCTCTTCCTGGTGATCTGCTTCCAATGCATCATTGTCTCGACCCTGCTGACCCTCTGGACCGGTCAGGATCTGACCTACTCGCCAGGCTGGATGCATCCCGTGGCCTACTGGAATGCGCTTACGGCTGCGCTCGCGCTGTACTTCGGCGTCGCCGGCATCCGTCTGCGCCGCGGTTCGAACGAGTTCATCAGCTACTAAAAGCGAAGCACCTGGCGTTGTGATTGCAGATACATTCGCAAATGGGTCTGGACAGTCTCCTCATCGATCGTCGAGGGACAGCTCCAGGCCCATTTTCATTTGGCCCTTATGCTGCCGGGTCTCTTGTCTCAAGAGAGGAGATCGCCGATGATCTTCGCTGAGTGGACGCTGGTGCTGCTCCTGGTCACCCTGTTCTCGACCTTCTTCTGCGCGGCGATTAACGCATATACCGTGCAGGTGGCCTATCCGCTATGGCGATCGGTGAAGCCGGAAGCGTTCGCCGCACTGCATCAGGAGTACCTGCGGCGCTTGTGGCCGGTAATCACGGTCCCGCATGTCGTCATGTTCTTCTCGAGCGCTGCTCTGATCCGGTGGCACCCCTCCTATCTCACGACGCCCTTTGCGGCGGCTGTCTTCGGGCTGAACGCCGCTGTGGTGCTCGTGAGCATGTTCGGTGCTGGACCGATCCACACTCGATTCGAGAAGACCGGGCAGATCGATGAGGCGGGCTTTCGGGCACTCCTCCGGATCAGCGCGCTGCGAACCTGCCTGATGCTGCTCTCGAGCGGTTTGCTGTCGTACGTCCTCTTTGGGCAGCTGGAGCACTCCGCGTATCGCTGATTCGGCGCTCCAACGGGCCGGCGGCGGGTCCCTGCTACCATCCATAGAGTTATGTCGCTTGACGTCGTTCTTGCCATCTTTGAGTTTGTAGTCCTTGTCCTCGCGATCTCGGTGCACGACTGCGCCCAGGCGTGGGCGGCGTTCCGCATGGGGGATCCCACCGCCAAGATGCTTGGCCGGCTGACGCTGAACCCGATCCGCCACATCGACATCCTGGGAACGCTGATCTGGCCGCTGCTCTACATCTTCCGGAGCCCGCTTGTGCTCGGCTGGGGCAAGCCGATGCCCATCACGGTCAACAACTTCCGTCGTGGAAGCAGGGACGAAATGATGGTCTACGCGGCCGGACCGGTCGCCCACCTCGGAGCGGCAGGCGTCTGCCTGATCGTGCTTCTGCTGCTCAAGCACACCGTTCCAGCGGCGGCAGCCTCGCTGCAGTCGGCCGAGTACCTGGCGCTCCGTGTTCCGATCCCGACCGACAGCCTGCCGAGCCTCTTTCCGATCGTGCTCTTCCTTTACTTTGGGATTCTGACTAACCTGCTGCTCTTTGTCTTCAACCTGGTGCCGCTGCCCGCGCTCGATGGCGGAAAGATCCTGCGGCACTTCCTGCCCTATAACGCCGCGAAGACCTTCGACAGCATGGGGCTGTACCTGATGTTCGGCTTCATGTTCCTCGGCTTCCGCATCGTTCTCTACTTCTTCAGCCCGCTGCTGAGCCTCTTCGACCAGCTGCTCGCCGTGCTCTAGGCGGCGGTCCGGTATCATGATCTCTTGACCGAAATGAACGAGCAGACCCTGGAAACACCCATCAATTCGCCGATCGAGACGCCGCGTGCCCGTGTTCTGAGCGGGATGCGCCCGACCGGCCGCCTGCACCTCGGCAACTACATGGGGGCCCTTTATAACTGGGTCCAGCTGCAGCACCAGTACGAGTGCTACTTCTTCATCGCCGACTACCACGCGCTGACGACCGACTATGCCGACACGTCAAAGCTGCGGGACAACATCAAAGAGGTTGCGCTGGACTTCCTCGCCGCCGGCCTCGACCCGGCAAAGTGCACCATCTTCATCCAGAGCAAGGTTCCGGCGCACTTCGAGCTGAACGATCTATTGGGAATGCTGACGCCGCTAAGCTGGCTCGAGCGCGTTCCGAGCTACAAAGACCAGCAGGAGCAGCTGCGCGAGAAGGACCTGGCGACTTTTGGCTTTCTGGGCTATCCGCTGCTGCAGTCCGCCGATATTCTCGTCTACCAGCCGACCTTTGTACCAGTCGGGCAGGATCAGGCGGCCCACGTCGAGCTGACGCGTGAGGTGGCTCGGCGCTTCAACCACTTCTACCCGGGCGAGTTCGTACTCTCGCCTGATGCCGCGCCGTGGGAGCTTCCGGCGATCCAGACGAAGGCACGGAAGCTGGCCGGCGATCCGAGCAAGGCGTCGTTCTCGTCGCACGAGCTCTTCCAGGCTGCCGAGCAGACGAAGAAGCTCTCAGGCTTCAGCCGGACGGATGTTCTGCCCGAGCCGCAGGTGCTCCTGACGCCTTCCCCGAAGCTGCCCGGCACCGACGGCCGCAAGATGTCGAAGAGCTACAAGAACACCGTCCTGCTCTCCGACACCGAACCCGAGGTCCGCAGCAAGCTGAAAACGATGGTGACCGATCCGGCACGCATTCACCGGACCGACCCGGGCAACCCGGATGTCTGCCCGGTCTTCGATCTCCACAAGGTGTTTTCGACGGAACAGACGCAGCAGAACGCCCGCACGGGCTGCACGACGGCGGGCATCGGGTGCATCGAGTGCAAGGGCTGGCTGGCGGACGCGGTCGTCGAGCGGCTCGCGCCGATCCAGCAGCGGCGGCAGTACTATGAGGCGCACCCGGAAGAGGTCACCGCGATCCTGGCCGAGGGTGCCCAGCGGGCGAGTGCCCGTGCAGCCATTACGATGGGCCAGGTTCGCCAGGCAGTAGGTCTGGACTAACGATGCCCGACGAGAATATCCAAGCCGAAGAGATCGTACTTGCTGCGGCCGAGCCAGCCGTAGAGGCTCCTGAGGAGCAGGCTGGCACGCCATTCGCTCTTGAGCCGCGACCGATCGCGCCTCCGACACCCGAGGCCAAGCGGCCCACCGCGGCCAAGGAAGAGGCCTCGCAGTCGCCGTTTTCGGTCACGGTCGGCCAGGTCTACGACGGTCCGTTCGACCTTCTGCTGGACCTCATCCGTAAGCAAAATATAGACATCTACGACATTCCAATCGCCCGGATTACGGCGCAGTTTCTCGAGTACACGCACCACCTGAAGCAGACCGATGTCGATGCCGCGGGCGAGTTCATCTACATGGCGTCGCTGCTGATCCACATCAAGAGCAAGACGCTGCTGCCGCGCGACCCCAGCGGGAACGGCCTCGAGGCTGACTCTGAAGACCCTCGACGCGAGCTCGTGGAGCGGCTGCTGGAGCATGAGCGCTTCAAGTCTGCCGCGCAGATGCTGATGCAGAAGCAGCAGATCGAAGAGGCCACCTGGAGCAATCCGGGCATGAAGAACTTCCGGCGCGAGGACGCGGTGGAGGGCGGGATCCCCTTTGACGACTCCCGCGAGATTGCTGCCGATACGGTTGACCTGGTGCGGGTCTTTCAGGACATTCTCGAACGCCTTCGCGCACGGCCTGTCCTCAATGTTGACGAAGAGTCGGTCACGGTCGCACAGATGATCGACTACGTGAAGCGACGGCTGGTCATGGAGGACAAGCCCGTCTCCCTGCGCCGCCTGCTGCACAATACCCACACGGAGCGGGCGCTGATCTGCATGTTCCTGGCGATGCTGGAGCTGGTTCGCCTGCAGGCCGTGCTGCTTCACCAGCCGGTTATCCAGGGCGACATTCTGATCAAGAAGACCGAGGCGTTCGAGCAGGTCTTTACCGATCAGAGCCAGGCCCGCGACGACTGGCAGTAGCGCTCAGCGCTGGGCAGCCGTCAGAAGCTCCTCGTAGAGGTCGAAGGTCTCGCGATTGAAGCAGCAGAAGAGGACGCGGGCGACGCCACACTCATCCGCCCATTCATTGACGATTCGCACGGCAATCTCCGCCGCACGCCGTCGGGGAAAGCCGTAGACCCCGGTCGAGATGGCCGGGAAGGCAATGGTCTTTGCGTCGTGGACCATCGCGAGCTCGAGGCATCGCCGATAGCAGGAGGCGAGCGCCTGATCTTCGCCGAACGATCCGCCGCGCCAGATCGGCCCCACCGCGTGGAAAACCCATTTTGCGGGCAGCTCAAAGCCGGGAGTCGCCTTCGCATCGCCGGGCGCACAGCCTCCGAGGGCGAGGCTGGCCCGGAGCAGTTCGGGTCCGGCGGCCTGGTGGATCGCACCGTCGACCCCTCCACCGCCTGCCAGTTCGGGGTTTGCGGCGTTGACGATCGCATCGACGGCCAGCTTTGTAATATCTCCCTCAACGACGCCGAGCTGCACCATGATTGCTCTCCTGCCCGTTCAGATGCAGGGTACGCCGAAAAAGAGACGAGACACTTCACACTCCCGTAACACTCCTTTCGCATTGCGGTCCTATCGTGGTCGAACGCAATCAAATTGAAAATAGGCGACCTATCTTATGGCGACTCCCGTTATCACTCCTCCCGGCTCGATGCTGGATGCAAAACTCAAGAACTCATCCCCCGGTAAGATTGGCGCGATTCTCTTCGGAGTGATGCTGCTCGGCGGGCTG
>CAZZZQ010000256.1:0-5586 GCA_964658405.1 uncultured Sphingomonas sp. | reverse complement strand
CTGTTAGGTTACGCTCTGTGAATCTTCTCACTCTTTTGATGCACTTGAATTCTTTGGGTCCAGCTCGGAGAGGTTTCAGGCCGTTACATACGGAATTGGATCGTCCATGCCGACCTGCCTGAAAGCCCTCAGCCGGAGCGTGCAGCTTTCGCAACGGCCACAGGCCTCGCTCTCCCCTGAATAGCATGACCAACTTACATGGAAGGGCGCGCCCAGTTCAACTCCCAGCTGGACAATCTCGCTCTTTCGGAGCTTGATGAGAG
Organism: uncultured Sphingomonas sp.; assembly: GCA_964658405.1. GTDB lineage: Bacteria > Acidobacteriota > Terriglobia > Terriglobales > Acidobacteriaceae > Edaphobacter. The sequence goes on along the minus strand of CAZZZQ010000256.1, from coordinate 5,323 downwards.
GAGTCACGACCGTGATGTCACCCTCTTTGGTCCCTTCGGCGATCAGCCGATTGAAGGCGTCATAGTAGGCCGGGCGGCAGTCCGGATAGCCGGAGCTGTCCTGCTCGACCGCCCCGATGAAGATGGTCTTCGCACCGAGAACCTCGGCCCAGCTGACAGCTGCCGATAGGAAGTGGGCGTTTCGGAAGGGAACGTAGGTGACCGGAACCTCGGTCCCGATGGTCGACTCCTCGGCGGGCGAGTCGGGGACAGCAATCGCTGTATCGGTCAGGGCAGAGCCGCCGATCCTGCGAAAGAGGTCGATTCTGAGATGCATGACCTCGCGAACGCCGGTCAGCCTGGCGATGTCCTCGGCGGCGCGCTGCTCCCGGGCCTCGGTCCGCTGGCCGTAGCTGAAGTGGAGGGCGTAGACGTCGAAGTCGCGTGCCGCGAGGGTCGCACAGACGCAAGAATCCATGCCGCCGGAGAGGCAGACAACCGCTTTGGGGCGTGCCAGCGGCGACGCTGCGTCAGGCATCGTATTCCTGTTTTGCATCGGGATCGAGGTCCATATCGGTGCCTTCGAGGAGATCCATCGCGGCCTCCTGGTCCTGTGCCTTGACCTTCAGGCGGGCGCGAAATGCCAGCGCGAGCATGTTGTTCGCGTTCTCACCCTGCAGGACGCACTCGATTCCGGCTGCCTCCAGCATTCCCTTTGCGATCTGTGCTTCGGTGGGCCCTAGAAATCGTCCGACAGTCACAAGCTCCGCATCGATCTTGGAATAGTTCTGTCTCATCGTCTACTTCACCTCCATGGACTGCAGATGGAAGGTGATCGTACCCCAGAAGAGGCGCGCCCGTATCTGCACAGGAATATGACGCGCATCGTCCGAGTACCAGATCCAGATATTGCCACGATTTTTAACAATTCCTTCTTCAGCCGTCGGCTGGACGCGAATCGTCTGAAAGGTGCCAGCCGGAGTCTTGATCTCTTCCTTGGCTTCGACCTTCATGGTGACGGTAACGGTCCGCATGGAGTCGGCAAGCGGGAATTTGATGCTCTGGCCAACGATCATGCGCTGCGAGGCCGCATAGAAGATCGCGGAGAGGGAGTCGGTGACGCAGGCCGGGATTGAGGCGGTGAGCTGCTTCGAGGTTCCCTTGACGAGATTCTTCTCGACCTGGGTCTGCTTCCCGGCAGAGTAGTTGAAGGCGAGATCGCCGGTGACCTTCCGCGGCCCTTCCTGCAACTGCTTGCTGAAGCCGGTCGAGCAGCCCGTAGTTGTATTGAAGCCCGACTGGAAACGATCGACGACAGGGAAGAGCATGTTTACTCCGCCGATTGAGTCGGCGGTTGCGGTGATCTTCTCCTGGTTGCCCTGCTGATCGATGTGAAAGACCGCCGTTCCCGCAGTGAAGACGCGCCAGTCGACCGTAAAGGTCAGAGTCTGATGCGGAGGGAAGGTGTAGCCGGGGAGGGGAGCCTGGAGGGCAGGAATCGGCTCATGAACCTGCTGAGCCTGCATCAGGAGGAGCGGCGACAAGAAGAGCATCGCTGCTGCAAGGGCTATCGGCTTTTGTTTCAATGCGATCCGTTTCAAATCAGGCAGGCTCACGAAGGGGACTTTGGTCGTCAATGCTTGAGAAAGGTCAGCCGAAGAACCAGCGCCATGTAGATGGCGACGGCACCCATCAGGCAATTGTACTCGCGGTGCTGCTTGTAGAGAGCGGCTGAGAAGCTGCCGCGTTCTGCATCCGAGGGGGCTGGAGTCAGGCGCGGCAGCAGCCTGGGAACGCGTGCCGCATAGGCGTCGAAGCCGGGAAAGTGGCCCCGCAGGAACTGCTCCTCGGAGAGGATCGTCGGCAGATAGATGGCGGTAAATCCGACTGCGAGTGCGACCAGAATGATCCAGCTGCCCGCCGCTGCGGCGAAGCCGAAGGCAATCATCATCGAGCCGAGGTAGAGCGGGTTGCGGGTGTGGGCGTACGGCCCGGTGGTCGCAAGCTCTGTGTTCTTGCGAACATAGCCCGACGCGAAGGCGCGCAGCCAGACACCGGGGACGACCAGCAGCAGGCTCCAGCCGAGCGATTGCAGCGAGGGGCGGGCCAGCCACAGGAAGACTGCCGCAAAGACAAAACCAAGGGGCACGCGGATCCGTCGTGCGATGCGCTGCCATGTCGTTCGTTCGCTCAAGCCTCTCCATCCAATACAGGTTCGCGCGCCATGACCTTGAGGGCGGCCGCCGTAACCTCTTCCACTGTAATCTTTGCCAGCCCTGCCTCGGGCTCGGAGTGGCGGCGGTGGTCCTCACGGCTCTCCGGGTGCCGGAGGACGACGCTGCAGGTGCCATAGGGACCGGTGCGTCCTGGGCTGGTCGGGCCAAAGAGCGCCACGACCGGGCGGTTCAACGCTGCCGCAAGGTGCAGCGGGCCGGTGTCGCCGGCGATGACGACACTCGCGCGCCTCAGCAGGGAGATCAACTCGGTCAGGCTGCAGTCGATCGGGATGGCGCAGCCGCCGCTTGCTGCGACGAGTTCCAGGGCTACGGGGTCGTGCGCGGTGGCAGCGTTGATCAGCGGCGTAACTCCTTCGGCTGCCAGGGCTGCGGCGACCTCGCCGTAGCCCTGAACCGGCCAGCGTTTCGCTCCCCACCCGGCGGTGGGGGCGAGGACGGCAAATCTGCGGATCGGGTCGTCGGGCGAAAGCCGCTCCAAGAGGTGGTCGCACCAGGCTTCCGCCGCATCATCGATGGGCAGGGGGATGTTTGCAGCGGTCAGCGGCTCGCCAATCGCACCCCCGAGCAACTCGCAGCCGCGGTCGACGACATGGGGGGCGGTCGTCTTGATGGTCGTGCCGTAGAGCCAGCTTGCCGGAGCCTCGCGCGGGCTGGCGGCACCGACGAAGGAGTCTGCGCCGGCGAGCCTGCCAACGATTGCAGAGCGGATAAGCCCCTGCATATCAACGCAGATGTCGTAGTGCTCAGCGTGCAGCTCGCTGCGGAGATGGCGAATTTCGGCGAGGGTTTCGAGCGAGAAGGGGCGCTGATTCCAGGCGCGGGTCGGGACGTTATGGATCCGGTCAACCAGTGGCATGGTCGGGCGATGGCAGGTATTGGCCTCGAGCAGGGGACGCCAGCGCGGCTCGATCGCCCAGCCGATCTCCCAGTCGGGGTGCTTCAGGCGCATCGCCGCGACCGCGGGCATGGCGTGCACGACGTCGCCCATTGCGCCGGTGCGTACGATCAGCACGCGGACGGGTGGGTTTTCTCCTGCCAGGATTGGAGCTGAGCGGACCAAGTCCTCATCTTCTCACGGTGCGGCCCAGGCGGGCAGCAGCACCAATGTGGGCGATGATACCGGCCTCGCCGTTGAGGTGAACAGAGAGCCGCGCGACGGTCAGCGGCCCTGCTGCTTTCAGCGTCTGTCGCATTGCCTTCGTAAGCTTTACGGCATCTTTCTCGGTCGTCACCACGCCATCCGATCCTGCAGCTTGAGCTTCCTTGATGAGACGGGTCAGATCCCGGAAGGTGTAGCGATGGTGATCCTCAAATGCGATGGTCCGGACCGGAGAGACGCCGTGGTCGCGCAGCATGGCGAAGAAGTTCTCCGGCCGGGCAATCCCGCAGAAGGCCAGCGGCCGCTTTGGGGCGTCGTCGAGGCTCAGTTCGCGTTGGATGATCCAGATCGGCATGGCCGGGCCTGCGAGCTGCTCGATCAAGGGGCGCAGCTCTGACTCTTCTTCCTCGCGGACGAGGACGGCGCCTGCGGCCCGAAGCCGATGAAGTGGCTCGCGTAGATTTCCGGCGGGAAGCAGGTGGTCGGCTACGTCCTCCCGGGTCAAAAGCACGAGGTCGAGGGCACGCGCGAGGCGGCGATGCTGGAAGCCGTCGTCGAGCAGATGAATCAGCGACTCTGGATGCGGGGCGTTCTTCTCAGCCAGCAAGCCTGCGGCGTGCCGGTCCGCACCAACGTAGACCGGGGCGCCGGTCTGTTGTGCGAGGAGTAACGGCTCGTCACCATAGCGCTGCGCTGTCCCGAGTGGATCGACCTGCTCGATCGCCTTCGTCTCGCGCCCATATCCCCTGCTGAGGACATCGACTGAATAACCCGCGCGCAACAGTGCGGTGGCGAGCGCCGCGACGACCGGGGTCTTGCCTGCGCCGCCTGCGGACAGGCTTCCAACGCTGATGACTGGATGGGCCAGGAACGCCGTGCCGTCTGTGGTCAGGGCGCGCTTCAAGGCCAGCGCCGCTCCATAAAGAGGGACGAGCGGCAGGAGGAGGGGGCGGCGGGCGCTCATCGGAGCAGCCCTGTCAGGACTTCGAGGACGCGCCCTGTCGCCCCGGCGCGGTGCTGGAAGAAGTGTCTGCCGCGTTCTCCGAGGCTGCGGGCCGCCGCGAAGTTCGTCATCAGCTCGGCCAGGGTCGGTTCAAGGTCTGCGGCGCTGACGATGCGGACCGCGTCCTCCGTGCGCATGGCGGTAACGATCTCGCGGAAGTTCTCGTAGGAGTCACCCATGATCACAGGCACGCCGAACTGCGCCGGCTCCAGGGGATTATGCCCGCCGCGCGGGACCAGGCTGCCGCCGACAAAGGCCACGGTGGCGAGCGAGTAAGCGGTGGCGAGGTCGCCGATTGTGTCCAGCAGCACAGCCCCACCAGCGATGATCGCGGATGGCCTCTCGCGGAGCTCGCTGGCCCTGACCAAGGGCACTCCCGCAGTGGCGATCATTCCAGCGACGGCCTCGAAGCGGGCTGGATGTCGCGGAGCGAGGATCAGTACGGAACCGGCGGCCACCTCGCGCCAGGCTCGCAGCAACAACTCCTCTTCACCTTCGAGCGTGCTTCCGCCGACTAAAACGCTCGCTATAGCGGGAATGCTCTCCTGCAGGAGTCGCACGATCGGCGTGCACTCTCCGGCGCGGACGTCATACTTTAGATTCCCCGCGACGCTGACCTTCTCGCGGGGAACGCCGATCTCGATCAGTCGCGCTGCGGTCTCCTCGCTCTGCGCCAGATAGGACGAGATGAGTCTCATCAGCGGAAGCCACAGCCGCCGCAGCTTCATGTAGCGCGGGAACGACCGGTCCGAGATGCGGGCGTTGACGACGGCCATGGGCACGCCGGCTCGGTGGCACTCGGTGATCATGTTCGGCCAGAGCTCGCTCTCCATCAGAACGACCAAGCGCGGCTGCAAGGCCTTCAGGTAGCGGCGCATGAGGAAGGCGAAGTCCAACGGGAGATAAAAGACAGGGGAGCCGGGGAAGCGGCTGCGCGCAAGCTCCTGACCGGTCTCCGTTGTGGTTGAGACGGCGATCAGCGTGCCGGGCATGGCGAGCTTCAGG
>CAZZZQ010000255.1:0-5605 GCA_964658405.1 uncultured Sphingomonas sp. | reverse complement strand
AAGCCAAGCCTCCCGGAGATCCTGCGCTGGCTGCGCTACAGCTAGCGAGATCGACCGCCGGGAAGCATCCCCACGGCGGTCAATCTCATCCTTTTCGAGAGCACAAGGAGAACGGAATGAGCGATTTGACCAGCAAGATTGAGCACCAGGAAGAGAAGGACCCCAAGGGCCCGCACGATCCCAACGAGATCAACCCCAAGCTCGCCTCGGACATCCACTACTGGGCAGAGGAGTTTGGCGTCACCGGGCAGATCCTGCACGAGGCAATCCGCGTCCATGGCACCAAGGTAGAGAAGGTCCGCGCCGCACTCGACAAGAAGCAGGTAAGCCTCGCCTAGATCTCTGCACCAGGTGGTCGCTTCCGCAGAGCCTCTGCGTCAACGGCCTCTGCAGAGTCAAACGGCTGAAAGAAGGGCACGGGTACACTAAACCCCGTGCCCTTTTCCACGTCTCAGCGCATCGTCCTGGCCATCGTTCCCCGCATTGCGGCCACGATAATCCGGCTCCTCGGGATGACCCTGCGCTATGAAGATCGCTGCGAACCCGGCACCATATCCGGCGACCAGATCCCCGGCCCCGGCGTCTATCCCTTCTGGCATCGCTCTCTCCTCGTCTGCGCCTACCGCTTCCGCAACCGGCAGATCGCCATCCTCATCTCCCGAAGCTTCGACGGCGAACTCATCGCGAGAACGGTCGAACACCTCGGCTTTATCGCAGTCCGTGGCTCGTCCACTCGGGGCGGCTCATCCGGCCTGCGGAGCCTGGAGCGGGCCTACCGCGACGGTCACCGCTGTGCCATCACCGCCGATGGCCCGAAGGGTCCCATCATGATCGCAAAGCCCGGCACCGCCCAGCTCGCCCAACTGGTCGAAGCCCCGGTCGCCGCCTTCTACGTGCTCCCGCTCCGAGCCTGGGAACTCAAATCCTGGGATCGCTTCCTAATCCCCAAACCCTTCTCCCGCGTCCTCATCACCTGGCCCGCGCACGTCCCCGCCGGGCAGGTCAGCGAGGCAACCGTCCAGGCCGCGCTCGACCGCGCCGTCGCGATGGCAGAACGGGTTTAGAGTCATAGACGTGCGTGTCTCAGACTTCGACTTCGAGCTTCCCGTAGACCTCATCGCCCAGTCCCCGCCCGCCGAGCGCGGCAGCAGCCGGATGCTCCGGGTCGACCGCCAGACCGGCGAATTCCGCGACGATCTCTTCGCCACCCTTCCCGACCACCTTCGCGACGGCGACCTCCTGATCCTCAACGACAGCCGCGTCATCCCCGCCCGGCTCTACGCCACGCGTGCAGGCCAGCGCACCCAGCACAACTCCCCAACCCCCGTCGGCAAGATTGAGGTCCTGCTCACGCGACAGCTTGAAGCCGACACCTGGACGGCGCTCGTCCGCCCCGGCCGCAAGGTCCAGCCCGGCGAAACCCTGCTCTTCGCCGATGAGGTCGGCGGAGTGCCGCTTCTGCGCGCAAAGGTCATCGCCGCAGGCGAGTTCGGCGAGCGGACCTTGCGCTTCGACCCCGATCCCGGGTTTCTGGCGGTCATCAACAAAATAGGCCACATGCCGCTCCCGCCGTACATCCACCGGGACGACTCTCAGGATGACAAGGAGCGCTACCAGACCGTCTTCGCCGACCAGTCCGGCTCAGCCGCCGCCCCCACCGCGGGCCTCCACTTCACCCCGGAGATGCTCTCCCGGATCGCAGCCCGCGGAGTTCAGATCGAGCACATCACGCTCCACGTCGGCCTCGGAACCTTCCAGCCTGTGCGTGTGGAAGAGCTCTCCGAGATCCACCTCCACTCCGAGCGCTACACCCTCTCAGCCTCGACCGCCGCCGCCCTGAACGACGCCCGGTCAAGCCATCGCCGGGTCATCGCAGTCGGAACCACCACAACCCGAACGCTCGAGCACTGCGCCCGAATCTACCCCGGCCCGCTCGAAGCGCATACCGGCGAGACCAGCATCTTTCTCTCGCCGGGCAGCGAATTTAAACTCGTCACCGGCCTCCTGACCAACTTTCACCTCCCGCAATCGACGCTGCTCATGCTGGTCAGCGCCTTCGCCGGCCGCGAGTCCGTTCTAAGTGCTTACAAACATGCCGTCGAGCAACGCTACCGCTTCTTCAGCTACGGCGACTGCATGCTCCTGCTCTAGAAAAGCACCCATTCTGCGGGAGGCAAAGTCAAGTGGTTTGAACGGCTTATGTTCCACGTGGAACATTCTCAATTCCCGCAAACAGGCCGCGAACCTTGTTCAGGCGACTACCATCAAAGGTATCTATGGCGACTGCACCGACCGATAAACCACCGATCTACCTTCTCGACAGCATGGCCTTCATCTTCCGCGCCTACCACGCCATGCAGCGTCAGCGGCCCATGTCGACCCGTACGGGCATTCCGACGGCGGCAACCTACGTCTTCGTGAACATGATTAACAAGCTGCGGCGCGACTTCTCGCCCATCTATCTCGCCGCGGTCTACGACCTTTCGGGGCCGGTCTTCCGTAATGAACGCGCGCTCGAGATGAAGGCGGTCAAGAAGTTCAACATCAAGACGCAGCAGTTCGAAGAGATTGACTACGCCGGCTACAAGGCCAACCGCGCAGAGACGCCGGCGGACCTGATCCAGCAGCAGCCCTACATCCGCCGCGCGCTCGACGCCTTCCGGATTCCGATCCTCAGCTACGAGGGCTTCGAGGCCGATGACGTCATTGGAACGCTCTCCTGCAAGCTGTCGGCCATGGGACACAAGGTCTTCGTCGTCTCCTCTGATAAGGACATGATGCAGCTGGTCAACGGCGACGTCAGCATCCTCAATCCGACCAAGGACAACCTGATCCTCGACTCCGCCGGTGTCGAGGCTGCGCTCGGCGTTCCGCCGGAGCGCGTCGTCGACGTGATGGCCCTGCGTGGCGACGCGATTGACAACATTCCCGGCGCACCGGGGATCGGCGACAAGGGATCGATCGAACTGATCCAGCAGTTCGGCACGGTCGAGGCCGCGCTTGATCGCGCGGACGAGGTCAAGAAGAAAACGTATCGCGAATCGTTACAGAATAACCGCGACAACATTCTTCTCTCGAAGGAGCTCGTCACGATCCACACCAGCGTGCCGATCGAGTTTGACCTGGAGGCGATGCGCACGCAGCCGCTTGATAATGCCGCCTGCCGCGAGCTCTTCTCCGAGCTTGAATTCACGACGCTGCTGAAGGAGCTTGCGCCTGCCGTCGACAATACGCCGATCGTCTTTAATATGTCACCGTCATCAGAGCAAATAGCGGAGCTCCTCGCCGATGCCCGCAGAACGACTGACGAGGGTGAGATGAAGGGGCTGACGATCGCGGTCTTCGAGGACGCCCGTGCGATCGCTGAAGAGAGCGCCGCAGAGCCGTCCGAGGATGATGCCGAGCCGGAGCCGGCGCCAGCCGAGACCATGTCGCTCTTCGGCGCACCGGAGCCCGTCTCAGTGCCCGTAGCCCCCGCGGCGCCTGTCGTCCGGCAGATCGGCCTCACCGTCTCCGATACGTCGGCGATGGTTGTTGCCGTCGACTGTCCGGGGATCCGCGAGGCGCTCGAAGACGCGTCGCTGCCGAAGCATGTTCACGATCTGAAGGCGGTGCTGCGTGTCCTCGCTCCGCAGGGAGTCTCGCTGGCCGGCGTCCGCGACGATGTGATGCTGTACAGCTACCTGATCAATCCGACGCACGGCTCGCATACGCTGGCCGACACGACGGCGCGGTTTACGCATCGCGCGCTGACGCCGGTGACGAAGACGCCGAGCGCGGAGGAGGTTCGCAACCTGCTCCCCGAGGCGGCGAACGCGACGCAGCGCCTGGCGCTTACGCTTCGCGAGCAGGTCGCCACCGCAGGTCTGACGCATATCTACGAGACGATGGACCTGCCGCTGGTGCCGGTTCTGCTGCGCATGGAGCAGGCCGGGGTGCGGGTCGATCCGGCGATCCTGAATGAGATGTCCGGCCGCCTCGCAGTGGACATGGATACGCTGGCGGAGAAGATCTACGCGGACTCCGGTCATCGTTTCAACATCAACTCGCCGAAGCAACTGGGTGAGGTGCTGTTCAACAAGATGATGCTGCCGAAGCCGATGAAGTACGGCAAGGGCAAGGTCGTTTCGACTGCGCAGGATGTGCTCGAAGAGCTTGCCGCGCATCATCATGTTCCCGCGCTGGTGCTGGAGTACAGGCAGCTGGCCAAGCTGAAGTCGAACTACCTCGACTCGCTGCCGACGCTGGCCGATGCAGAGGGCCGCGTCCACACGACCTTCAACCAGGTTGGGACGGCGACGGGCCGGCTCTCGAGCACGAACCCGAACCTGCAGAATATTCCGACGCGCACGGCGCTTGGCCGGGAGATCCGCGCGGCGTTTATCGCGGCCCCCGGCAACGTGCTGATGTCGGCGGACTACTCGCAGATCGAGCTGCGGCTGATGGCGCACTTCTCGCAGGATCCGCTGCTGCTCGACGCGTACCGGACCGACAAGGACATCCACACGCTGACGGCGGCAGAGGTCTTCGGCGTGGACCCGGCGACGATGGACAAGGAGACGCGCGCAAGGGCGAAGGCGGTTAACTTCGGCATCGTCTATGGGATCAGCCCGTTCGGGTTGGCGGCACAGCTTGGCATCGACCAGAAGGTGGCGAAGACTTATATCGAGACCTACTTCGACCGCTACAAGGGCGTGCGCACGTTCATCGACGAGACGCTTGAGACGGTGCGCAGCGAGCAGGCCGTGAAGACCTACTTCGGTCGCGTCCGGCCTATTCCGGATATCCAGTCGCGCAACCCGAACATGCGCGGATTTGCGGAGCGGACGGCGGTGAATACGCCGCTGCAGGGAACGGCGGCTGACCTGATCAAGCTGGCGATGATCAAGCTGGATGCGGAGATTACGCGTCGCAATCTCAAGTCGCGCATGACGTTGCAGGTCCATGACGAACTGCTCTTCGATGTTGTGCCGGATGAGGTGGACGAGATGGAGTCGCTGGTCAAGCAGGAGATGGAGCATGTTGCGGAGTTCTCGATCCCGATTGTGGCGGATGTGGGAACGGGTGCGAACTGGCGGGATATCAAGGGCTAAAGGCGGAACGCAGGCTGCCCTTTGGAAGGACACGTAAAGGGCGAAGGTGTTGCGTCTTTTGTGCGACGTGGCGGTGGATTGTCGTCCTTCATCCCACCCTTGCCGATGAGGCTGGCAAGGATGGGGCACCTAGGCGGTTATGGTGTTCTCTGCGTCTCAGACCGGAGTGCTCGGGTGGTGGGTAGACTCTTGCGGCTTTGACGGAAGGCAGATTTCCCTTCGGGAGTGACAACTTAGCCGTTGGTTGTTGGGGGCGTTAGCTGCCTGGCCTCGTCGGACTGCATGAGCGTGATTACGGTGCCGAAGAGCTGGTTTCGAGTTTCGAGGCGAACACCGGCTCGGGTTACGTAGCGCACTACGATATCGACGCCTGCTCCGGCGGGCCGCAGGTCGATGGAAGGGGTTGCGCTGAACTGGGGCACGCCCTCTTCGTGGGTGACGCGCTTCCACTCGGCCTCGGCCATCTGGGCGTCGGCTTCGGTCGATTTCACGACTGCGGCGCGAATCTTTTC